>NZ_LDPD01000001.1:0-9258 GCF_001026865.1 Geobacillus sp. ZGt-1
GTCAACCGCCTCTTCGTTTTTCCAACTCTGATCAGCGCTGTGGATAAATTTTTTCTCCCTATCAACAATCCACAACATTTATCGACATTTTTTTCACATGTTCAATGGTGTGGATAATGATTTTTTCACATCCCGTCCATTTTGTGGATAATCAAAAAAATCCCGTTGCAACAAGCCGCTTTATTTGCTATTATTATTGTGTTTTCACTATGGATAATTATGTGGATAAGAGGAGTCTATCCACATTTTGTGGATAGATTGTGGATAGTTTTTTCACAACGCGTTAATAATGTTACCCACAGATGGTGGATTTTGTCGAAAAGCTTCTTTATTTCCTTAATATGCTTTTTCCACAAACTTATTTTTTTAAACAAACGATCATCCTCTGACTTAAGGGAGGGGCAACGGGTGGAAAATATCCATGACTTATGGGATCGCGTGCTCGCGGAGATTGAACAAAAAATCAGCAAGCCGAGCTTTGAAACTTGGCTCAAGTCAACAAAAGCCCACTCTTTACGAGGTGACACGCTCGTCATCGTAGCCCCGAACGAGTTTGCTAGAGATTGGCTTGATTCTCGCTACTCTCATTTGATTGCGGAAACGATCTACACCATCACGGGCGAAGAATTGGCCGTCAAGTTTATCATTCCGCCAAATCAGGATGATGAAGAACTAGAGTTCCAGTCATCTAAGAAAAAGCAACGGAAACCGTATGAAGAGACAAACGATTTCCCACAAAGCATGTTAAATCCGAAATACACGTTCGATACGTTTGTCATCGGCTCCGGCAACCGGTTCGCCCATGCCGCTTCACTGGCGGTCGCTGAGGCTCCGGCCAAAGCATACAACCCCTTGTTTATCTATGGCGGCGTCGGACTTGGAAAAACACACTTAATGCACGCGATCGGCCATTACGTGATTGAACATAACCCATCGGCGAAAGTGGTCTATTTATCTTCAGAGAAATTTACGAATGAGTTTATTAACGCCATCCGAGACAACCGCCCTGACGACTTTCGCAACAAGTATCGGAACGTTGACGTCCTACTGATCGATGATATTCAGTTTTTGGCCGGAAAAGAACAAACGCAAGAAGAATTTTTCCATACGTTTAATACGCTGCACGAGGAGAGCAAGCAAATCGTCATCTCAAGCGATCGACCGCCGAAAGAAATCCCAACACTCGAAGACCGCTTGCGTTCGCGCTTTGAGTGGGGGCTCATCACCGACATTACGCCGCCTGATTTGGAGACGCGGATCGCTATCCTCCGCAAAAAGGCGAAGGCGGAGGGGTTTGACATTCCAAACGAGGTAATGCTTTATATCGCCAATCAAATTGACTCGAACATCCGCGAGCTTGAGGGCGCTCTCATTCGCGTCGTCGCTTATTCGTCGCTCATCAACAAAGAGATCACCGCTGACTTGGCAGCAGAGGCATTGAAAGACATCATCCCGAGCGCAAAGCCGAAGGTAATCACGATTCAAGACATTCAGCGCGTTGTTGGACAGCATTTCAACATCAAGATGGAAGATTTTAAAGCGAAAAAGCGAACAAAATCGGTCGCGTTCCCTCGGCAAATTGCCATGTATCTCTCCCGCGAACTGACCGACTGTTCGTTGCCGAAAATCGGCGATGAATTTGGGGGACGCGATCATACAACCGTCATCCACGCCCATGAAAAAATATCAAAGCTTTTGCAAACCGATACGCAGCTGCAAAGGCATATACAAGAGATTCAAGAAAAGCTGAAGCAACTGTGAACAACTGTCTCGGTTTTATGCACAGCTTATCCACATGTGGACAGGCTGTGCTTGCTTCGCTTTTTTTGTTTATCCACATACTAACAAGCCATACGACTAGTACTACGGTTTTTGTTTTTATATTTTTATAATTTATTTCCGACGATCTAAAGAAACGGGGAGGAACAGCAACGTGAACATTTCCATTGACCGCGAAGCGTTGGCCAAGAGCGTCCAAGACGTGATGAAAGCCGTATCGACAAGAACGACGATTCCGATTTTGACCGGAATCAAACTAACAGCAACCGCCTCGGGAGTAACGCTGACCGGAAGCGATTCCGACATTTCAATTGAATCGTTTATTCCGCTTGAAAAAGAAGGCAAGTTGCTCGTTGACGTGAAAAGACCGGGGAGCATCGTACTGCAGGCGCGCTTTTTCTCTGAAATCGTGAAAAAACTGCCGCAACAAACGGTGGAAATCGAAACGGAAGACAACTTTTTGACGATCATCCGCTCGGGGCACTCAGAATTCCGCCTCAATGGGCTAAACGCCGACGAATATCCGCGCCTGCCGCAAATTGAAGAAGAAAACGTGTTTCAAATCCCGGCTGATTTATTGAAAACCGTGATTCGGCAAACGGTGTTCGCCGTTTCTACATCGGAAACGCGCCCAATCTTGACAGGTGTCAACTGGAAAGTTGAACATGGCGAGCTTGTCTGCACAGCGACCGACAGTCATCGCTTAGCCATGCGCAAAGTGAAAATTGAGTCGGAAAATGAAGTATCATACAACGTCGTCATCCCTGGAAAAAGTCTTAATGAGCTCAGCAAAATTTTGGATGACGGCAACCACCCGGTGGACATCGTCATGACAGCCAATCAAGTGCTATTTAAGGCCGAGCACCTTCTCTTCTTTTCCCGGCTGCTTGACGGCAACTATCCGGAGACGGCCCGCTTGATTCCAACAGAAAGCAAAACGACCATGATCGTCAATACAAAAGAGTTTCTGCAGGCAATCGACCGAGCGTCCTTGCTTGCTCGAGAAGGAAGGAACAACGTTGTGAAACTAACGACGCTTCCTGGAGGAATGCTCGAAATTTCTTCGATTTCTCCGGAGATCGGGAAAGTGACGGAGCAGCTGCAAACGGAGTCTCTTGAAGGGGAAGAGTTGAACATTTCGTTCAGCGCGAAATATATGATGGACGCGTTGCGGGCGCTTGATGGAACAGACATTCAAATCAGCTTCACTGGGGCCATGCGGCCGTTCCTGTTGCGCCCGCTTCATACCGATTCGATGCTTCAGCTCATTTTGCCGGTGAGAACATATTGACCCACCGCCCTCCTATTGGCGAAAACCATTCAGCTTCAAGGGCAAAAGCCGCCCGACAACGCTGCTTTTTCTCAAGTCCGATGAGAAGGCGGGCAACATCTATGCCCATCCTTCCCATCGGCTTTCTTTGCGAGTGGGCGGATTTTTCGGTAAAATAAAAGAATAGGCAGTTTGAAGGAAAGCGAGCGATGACACGGATGGAACAACGGGTGACGATTACAACGGAAACGATTACGCTGGGGCAGCTTTTGAAACTTGTGCGATTGATCGATACTGGCGGTGCGGCCAAATGGTTTTTGCAGGAACATCACGTGCTTGTCAATGGAGAACGGGAAAACCGGCGCGGGCGAAAGCTGAGAGACGGCGACCGGATCGACATTGAACCGTTTGGCACGTTCGTCGTCGTAAAAGCGGAGTAGGTGAAGGTTCGGTGTTTTTGACCAACTTAACGTTGACGAATTACCGGAATTATGAGTATGAAACGCTGAATTTTGGTGAGGGCGTGAACGTCATCTTAGGAGAAAATGCCCAAGGAAAGACGAACATGATGGAGGCCATTTATGTTTTGGCTATGGCGAAGTCGCACCGCACGTCCAACGATAAAGACCTTATCCGTTGGAATGAAGAGTATGCTAAAATAGAAGGAAGAGCGGAAAAACGAAGCGGGTCGTTAACGCTTGAGTTGCTTATTTCAAAAAAAGGAAAAAAAGCAAGATGCAACCATATTGAACAGCAGCGGCTCAGCCAATACGTCGGCCATTTGAATGTCGTCATGTTTGCTCCCGAAGACTTGAATTTAGTCAAGGGAAGTCCGCAAGTGCGGCGCCGATTTGTCGATATGGAAATCGGGCAAGTGTCGCCTGTGTATATACATGATTTGAGCCAATACCAAAAGCTGCTGCAACAACGCAATCATTACTTAAAAATGATGCAGGCGCGCGAGCGGAGCGATGAGGCGGTTCTTGATGTGTTAACTGAGCAGCTTGTATTGCTGGCGGCCAAAATTACGCTGCGGCGCCGCCAGTTTTTGTCGCTGCTTGAGCAATGGGCGATGCCAATCCACTATGAAATCAGCCGCGGCGCCGAACAGCTTTGCATCCGATACGAACCGTCGGTCGACGTATCAGAAAAGGCGGAATTGTCGAGAATAGTAGAAGCATACAGTGAAACGTTCGCCGCCATGAGGGAACGGGAAGTTCAGCGGGGAACAACGCTGGTCGGCCCGCATCGTGATGACATCGCGTTTTTCGTGAATGGAAAAAACGTGCAAACTTTCGGTTCCCAGGGGCAACAACGTACAACCGCGCTAGCGGTCAAGCTGGCAGAACTTGAGCTCATCTTTTCCGAGTTAGGCGATTACCCCATTTTATTGCTGGATGATGTGTTGTCAGAACTTGATGACTTTCGGCAAACCCACCTCCTTGATGCCATCCGGAAAAAAGTGCAAACTTTTGTCACAACAACAAGCATTGACGGCATTAAGCACGATATCATTCAAGAAGCGGCTATTTATCGAGTCCATTCTGGTTCGGTAACCGCTCCTTCTTGACCGCGAGACCGTTGAACGTTTGCAAAGAAAGCGTAGGTGATCAGGCATGACAATGGAACAACGGGTTGAGCAGACGTACGATGCAAGCCAAATCCAAGTGCTTGAAGGCCTTGAAGCGGTCCGCAAGCGCCCGGGGATGTACATCGGCTCGACGGGGCCGAAAGGACTGCACCATCTCGTTTGGGAAATCGTCGACAACAGCATCGACGAGGCGTTGGCGGGCTATTGCACAAACATCGATGTGACGATCGGCAAAGACAACAGCATCACCGTCGCCGACAACGGGCGTGGCATTCCGGTTGACATTCACGAGGCGACCGGGCGTCCCGCCGTCGAAGTCATTATGACCGTCCTTCATGCCGGTGGGAAATTTGGCGGAGGGGGCTATAAAGTGTCCGGCGGCTTGCACGGCGTTGGCGCTTCGGTCGTCAACGCCTTATCGGAATGGCTCGAAGTTTACGTCTATCGGGATGGAAAAATCCATTACCAGCGGTACGAGCGCGGAGAACCGTGCACCGACTTGCAAGTCATCGGCGAGACAGACCGGACCGGAACGACGACCCGTTTTAAGCCGGACCCGGAAATTTTCACTGAGACGACCGAATTTGACTATGAAACGCTGGCCACTCGGTTGCGTGAGCTCGCCTTTCTAAATCGCGGCTTAAAAATCACGCTGACGGACGAACGGGTTGACAGCCGAAAAAACGAATATGTTTACGAAGGCGGCATTCGTTCATACGTCCGTCATTTGAACCGAACACGAGAAGTGCTGCACGAAGAGCCAATTTATATCGCTGGCGAGCGTGACGGCATTGCCGTAGAAATCGCCTTGCAGTACAACGACGGCTATACGAGCAATATTTATTCGTTTGTCAACAACATTCATACGCATGAAGGCGGCACACATGAATCTGGCTTTAAAATGGCGCTGACGCGCATTATCAATGATTACGCTCGCAAGCAGCAAATTTTTAAAGAAAACGACACGAATTTGACTGGCGAAGATGTGCGCGAAGGGCTGACGGCCATCGTGTCGATCAAGCATCCATCGCCGCAGTTTGAAGGGCAAACGAAAACGAAGCTCGGCAACAGCGATGCGCGCACGGTGACCGACGCTGTCTTTTCCGAACAATTTGAAACGTTTTTGCTTGAAAATCCGACGATTGCCCGAAAAATCGTCGAAAAAGGCATGATGGCGGCGCGGGCGCGGCTGGCGGCGAAAAAAGCGCGCGAACTGACGCGGCGCAAAAGTGCGCTTGAAATTTCCAATTTGCCGGGCAAACTGGCTGACTGTTCGTCAAGAGACCCGTCGATCAGCGAGCTGTATGTCGTCGAGGGCGATTCGGCCGGCGGCTCCGCGAAACAAGGGCGCGACCGCCATTTCCAAGCGATTTTGCCGCTGCGCGGGAAAATCCTTAACGTGGAAAAAGCGCGCTTGGACAAAATTTTGTCGAACAATGAGGTGCGGGCGATTATTACCGCCCTTGGCACGGGCATTGGCGAAGAGTTTGACATCTCAAAGGCGCGTTACCATAAGGTCATCATCATGACCGACGCCGATGTTGACGGGGCCCATATTCGCACGCTTCTTTTAACATTTTTTTACCGTTATATGCGGGAATTGATTGAACACGGCTACATTTATATCGCTCAGCCGCCGCTGTATAAAATCGAGCAGGGAAAACAGGTGCGTTACGCTTACAACGACCGCCAGCTTGAGAAAATCCTTGCCGAGCTGCCGGACCAGCCAAAACCGACGATTCAACGCTATAAAGGATTGGGCGAAATGAATCCGGAGCAACTTTGGGAAACGACGATGAATCCGGAAACGAGAACGTTGCTGCAAGTGAGCTTGCAAGACGCCATTGACGCAGATGAAACGTTTGAAATTTTAATGGGCGATAAAGTTGAGCCGCGCCGCCAGTTCATCGAAGAAAATGCCCGTTATGTGAAAAACTTGGACATTTAGGATAAAAAAAGAGGGAATCAGCCGCCCTCCTCGCTTCACCTTGCCGACGGGGACACCCGGCGCGCGAGCGAAGCGGCGCCCGCCGTCCGTCCGCGTCCGCCTGGCCGGGCGGTCCGGACTGGAGGAGGTTTCAAAGGGAGGTTTGAACGAATGGCAGAACACGAACAACCGCGCATCCGCGAAGTGAACATCAGCCAGGAAATGCGTGCGCTACACGGAAGCGCGCATGTCGAAAATCGCCATGGAGCTTTTGCGCGATATCAACAAAGACACGATTGACTATCAAGACAACTATGACGGTTCGGAAAAAGAACCGGTCGTGCTGCCGTCCCGGTTTCCTAATTTGCTTGTCAACGGTTCATCCGGCATCGCTGTCGGAATGGCGACGAACATTCCGCCGCACCAGCTTGGCGAAGTGATTGATGCCTTGTTGGCATTAAGCCAAAATCCGGAGATGACGGTTGCCGATTTGATGGAATACATCCCAGGACCTGACTTTCCAACCGCTGGACAAATTATCGGCCGCAGCGGCATCCGCAAGGCGTACGAAACGGGTCGCGGCTCCATTACATTGCGCGCCAAGGCCGAAATCGAGCAGCAGCCAAACGGCAAGGAAACGATCATTGTGACCGAGCTCCCTTACCAAGTAAACAAGGCGAAACTGATCGAGCGGATCGCCGAACTTGTGCGCGACAAAAAAATTGACGGCATCACCGACTTGCGCGACGAGTCGGATCGGAGCGGCATGCGCATCGTTATCGAAGTGCGGCGCGATGCCAACGCGAAGGTTGTGTTGAACAATTTGTACAAACATACGGCATTGCAAACGAGTTTTGGCATCAACATGCTTGCTTTGGTAAACGGCGAGCCGAAAGTGCTGAACTTAAAAGAGTGTTTGGAGCATTATTTAAACCATCAAAAAACCGTCATCCGCCGGCGGACGGCGTTTGAGCTGAAAAAAGCCGAGGCGCGTGCTCACATTCTGGAAGGGTTGCGCATCGCCCTTGACCATTTGGATGAAGTGATCGACCTCATCCGCCGCTCACAGACAACGGAGGCGGCGCGCGAAGGGCTGATGGCGCGGTTCTCACTCAGTGAACGGCAAGCGCAGGCGATTTTGGATATGCGCCTGCAACGGTTAACCGGCCTTGAGCGGGAAAAAATCGAACAAGAATACCAAGACCTTGTCCGTCTGATCGCAGAACTGAGAGGCGTATTGGCCGACGAAGAGAAAGTATTGCAAATCATTCGCGATGAACTGAGCGAAATTAAGGAGCGGTTCAACGATGAGCGGCGCACGGAAATCGTTTCAGGAGCCGTTGAGCAGTTCGATGACGAGGATTTAATTCCACAAGAGCATGTCGTCATCACGCTTACTCATAAAGGCTACATCAAGCGCTTGCCTTTATCGACGTACCGGAGCCAAAAACGCGGCGGACGGGGCGTGCAAGGCATGCATACGGCGGAAGACGATTTTGTCGAACATTTGCTCATTACGTCGACTCATGACACCGTGCTGTTTTTCACGAATAAAGGGAAAGTATATCAGGCAAAAGGCTACGAGATTCCGGAATTCGGCCGCACAGCCAAAGGGCTGCCGATCATCAACTTGCTTGAGCTCGATAAAGATGAGTGGATCAACGCCATGATTCCGATTGAAAGCGAGTTTAGCGATGAACGCTACCTCGTGTTTGCGACAAAGCAAGGAATTGCCAAACGTTCCCCGCTTTCAGCGTTCGCCCATATTCGCAACAACGGGCTTATCGCCATCCATTTGCGCGAAGGGGATGAACTGATTTCTGTCCGGCTGACGGATGGCAAAAAGCATTTGATCATCGGTACGAAAAACGGCATGCTCATCCGTTTTCCGGAAACCGACGTGCGGGCGATGGGCCGCAGCGCGACTGGAGTCAAAGCGATCACGCTTGATGACGGGGATGAAGTAGTTGGCATGGAAATTTTAGAAGACCATCATGATGTGCTTGTCGTCACGAAAAAAGGGTTCGGCAAGCGCACTCCGGCCTCGGAATACCGCGTGCAAAGCCGCGGGGGCAAAGGATTGAAAACGTGCAACGTCACGGATAAAAACGGTCCTGTCGTTGCGGTGACAACCGTCGTCGGCAATGAAGACGTCATGGTGATCACGACCGGCGGCGTGCTCATTCGCATTGCCGTCAGCGATATTTCTCGGACGGGAAGAATCGCCCAAGGCGTTAAGCTCATTCGCCTCTCTGGCGAAGATGGGCATGAGTGCGTCGCTACGGTGGCGAAAGTGCCTGAGGAAGAAAGGGACGAGGAATAAAGAAGAAGATCATTCAGCCTAACGGAAACGGCGCTTCGCCTATAGGCGCGGGGCGTCGTTTTTCTGTTTCAAAAGCCTGCCATCGCGGCCAAAATCATGTTACGATAGAAATACAGAGAAAAAAAGACAAAGGGGGCACTAATCGATGGTCCGTGTGAAACGCTCCCAGCTTCGCGAAGGATGCGTGCTCGCTGAAGATGTGCTCGGCAAGACGAAACATCCAATTATACCGAAAAACACCGTGATCACGAAACCGTTGCTACTCGTACTTGAAAAATTCCTCGTTGAGGAAGTGGACGTTGAACCATTGCTTGCTAACGGTGAACCATTTCCCAACGTCGATTCCGCATCAACGGCGGTTGCCAAAC
>NZ_LDPD01000010.1:0-250 GCF_001026865.1 Geobacillus sp. ZGt-1
CTGCGGATTTCCCTGCTGGCAATCAAGATTGGAACCGTGCCGCCGTTTCGATTCAACCTTCCAAGCCAATTGATAAAATCGACATATCCGCTGTCTTCCGCGGCAATTACACGGGAACGGTATGGTTTGACGCGATCCGGCTCATGGAAGGAAACGTGGTGACGAAAAACAAATACGATGCCAGCGGAAATGATGTCACGGAAGAAGTGGATGAAGAAGGCTATGTGGCGAAAAAGAATTATGATGCCGT
>NZ_LDPD01000010.1:269-1903 GCF_001026865.1 Geobacillus sp. ZGt-1
TACGATAAGAAAGGAAACAAAAAAGAGTACACGTATGATTTATCGGATCGCTTAAAACAGCTGTTGTTAGCGAACGGCACTTCCGTCAACTACGATTATGACTTAAATGGCAATATGACTTCAAAAGTCATTCGAACCAGCGACGGCCAGTCTCAAACATTTGCCTATTCTTATGATGCGGCCGGCAAACTCGTGAAAACCGTTGGTCCGCTCCATGATGTGACAACGAATGAATATGATGCCAATGGAAATAAAATCAAAACGGTTTTGCCGAAAGGAAACACGATTCAATGGACGTATGACGGAACGGAAAGGGTCAAAACGATTTCTTACAACAACGTTCCGTATTACGAATTTAGTTACGACAAAAACGGAAACGAACTTTCTGTACAATATGTAAAAGACGGTACGACCAAGACAAGAAAATTTGATTCCGCGAATCGTGTCATTGAACAATCCGACCGCGGAGGATTACAAAAGTGGACCTATCCGACGACATCGGATAAATTACAACAGTTTATGTTCTCCCATGGATCGTTTAGCCAAACAGTCACATACCAATACAATGCCTTGGATCAAAATACAGTCGTCCAAGACGGAACGTATACGTACCGCTTTGACTATGACGAGAGAGGAAACGTTCGCACCTTCACGACAGAAAATGGAGCCGGCTCGACCTTTAGGTATGATGACCGCGGCCTCGTGGAAAGTCTTTCGGTCGGTACGGCGGACGGAACAGAAATTGTATCGGAAACGTACCGTTACGATGAAAACGGCAACCGGACAAAAATTGAGTACCCAACGAGAGAGACGATCGTTTATCACTACGACGCGCTCGATCAACTAGTGGAAGAACAGCTGCCAGACGGAACGAAGATCGAGTATACGTATGACGGATTTGGCAACCGGACGAAAGTCGTGAAAACAAAGGATGGGCAGTCGACGACGACCAATGCCGATTATAACGCTGCCAATCAGCTCATTCGTTTTGGAAACGAATCGATCACATATGATGCCAACGGCAACCGATTGGAAGACGGTCAGTATCAATATGAATGGAACGAAGCGGATCAGCTCGTCTCCATCACAAGAAAAGGCGAAAGCACGCCGTTTGTGACGTACCAATACGATGAAGACGGCCGGCGCATTCAAAAGACTGTCAATGGCGTCGTTACGAACTATCATTACCAAGGCGACAGCCTAAACGTTCTGTACGAAACCGATGCGAGTGGAAATGTGGTAAGATCATATATATACGGAGAAAATGGGCAACTCCTTGCCATGAAAAAAGGCAACGCCACGTATTTTTACCACTATAACGCCCATGGCGACGTGATCGCCCTGACGGATGAACAAGGAAACATTGTTGCCCGCTATCAATACGATGCGTGGGGGAACATTCTTTCCCAATCCGGCGCATTGGCGGACGAAAATCCATACCGATATGCGGGGTACCAATATGACCAAGAAACGGGTCTGTACTATCTGATCGCCCGGTACTATCATCCAACGCATGGCGTGTTCTTGTCGCTCGACCCCGACCCAGGCGATGCGGATGACATCTTGACACAGAACGGCTATACGTACGCGAACAACAACCCAGTAATGTTGGTGGATCCGGATGGGCATTTCTT
>NZ_LDPD01000010.1:1931-4357 GCF_001026865.1 Geobacillus sp. ZGt-1
TGTTTATTGCAAAATAAAAATACAGAGTTCTGCAACGAAAAGTGCAGAGCTGAAGGCAAAGAAAAAAGGCTTGCCAGCCTCTAACATTTCCTCTACTGTGGAAGTTGTGAACACATAACCAAACAGTGGAGGAGCGAAAGGATGCTGGCAATGCCCGAAATTAATCGTATCAGAAAACTGCGTGAAAAGAAAGGGTTATCGATTGCGGAAATTTCCCGTGAAACGGGATATAACTGGAGAACGGTCAAGAAATACGCAGATGGAGACATTTCTGTCCAACCAACCATCAAACGCAAAAAGGGGATGATGGAGGAAGAAGGGTACGGGCAAATCATTGATGACTGGTTGGAGGAGGATGCCAAACTGCCGAGAAAACAACGGCGAACGAACAAGACGATGTTTGAAGCGCTTTGTCGTGACCATGGATTTCAAGGCTCGTATCGCACCGTTTGCGCGTACGTGCAAAAACGAAGACCGCAGCTCAAGCTCGAGAAAGAACAGCGCTATGAACGACTGGAGCACCCGCCAGGCGAGGCGCAGGTGGATTTCGGGAAGATGACGGTTGTGACGAAGGAGGGGAAGGAAGAAGAGCGATCGGTTTTGATCATGAGCTTTCCCTATAGCAACGCTGCGTTTGCTTATCCGCTGCCGGCGGAAAACAGTGAATGCTTCCTCCATGGGTTGACGCAGCTGTTTCGTCAGGCTGGGGGAGTGCCAAAGGCATTGCGCATTGACAATTTGTCCGCGGCCATTGTGTCGATTCGAAAAGGGGGAGAACGCCGATTCACCGAGGCTTTTGAGAAATTTCAACTCTACTATCGGTTTGATGTACAAGTGTGCAATCCATACAGTGGACATGAGAAAGGAAATGCGGAGCGAAAAGTCTATTACACTCGCAACCTTTGTTTCATCCCCGCTCCATTGATGGAGTCGGATCCGGAGCTGGTGGAGTGGCTGCATCGCAAGATGGTCGAGGACCGAAACCGTCCTCATTATGAAAAGGGGCGGTGGATCGAGGAACTATGGCAGGAAGAGCAACCGGAGCTGTTGGCGTTGCCGGAACAAGATCTTCCGATCTTCTCCCTCGATCACGCTTACGTGAATAAGTACGGAGAAGTGATGGTGGATGGGAAGGCGTTCGTCGTCCATGGCCTGTCCGTCCCCAACCGGGTGTTGGTGAAGAAAGAATGGAATCGTTTCGTTGTGTTCTCTTCCGATGGAGACGTCCATCTTGAAGCGCCCAGGCCGTATACGAACGTGAAACGCGAAATCCCTTGGAAAGAGATTTTCGCTGAGTGGGAGACCAAACCCCGGGTTGTCGGACATTCCCGCTACCGGACGTACTTGCCGGAGGCGATCCGAACGTATCTGGCTGGCCCCCCGCCCCAGGTGGTGGCCCGTTTGAAAGGACTGCGAGCGCTGTTGGATCGGCACACGCTTTACGAAATCGCCCAGTGGCTCGAGGAGAGTCAGCGATGGGACTTGGCTCCTCATGAAATCGGCGTGTTGATGGAAGCGAAGCACTCCTATTACCCGGACAAGTGGGAAGAATCATACACCCCTTCCGTTCTAATCGACTATGAAACGGATTTAACGGTGTATGATCAACGTCTTCATCCCGCTCGGGAAGGGGGTGTCCAGAGATGAGAGCAGAGGTGAAAGAGATTTGTAAAGCGCTGCATTTGGCCTATATCGCAGATCGATTCGAGGAGGTGAGATTCGAAACGAAAGAACAGTTTTTGCGGGATGTATTGGCGCTGGAACTGTCGTGCCGCCAAGAAGCGAAACAGGCTCGGCTGATCAAGAAAGCCAAGTTTCGGGAGTTGAAATGGCTGAAGGATTACGAATGGTCGGGTCATATCCATTGGCCAGCCACGACATCGAGGGAGGAACTGTGTGACCTTCGCTTTTTGGAGCGAAAGCAAAACGTTCTGCTTTTAGGTTCACCTGGAACGGGGAAAACCCATCTCGCCACAGCACTTGGCATTCAGGCGTGCCAACAAGGCCATGAGGTTCGGTTTTTCCGCGTCGCGGATCTTGTCGCCCAGCTGGAAGAGGCGTTGAAAAACGGCACGCTCGGACGGCTGAAACGAAGCCTCGACCCATGCGAACTGTTGATTTTGGATGAACTCGGCTATGTGCCGTTTCAAAAGCAAGGATCGGAACTGTTGTTTCATATTATCGCCGACTGTTACGAGCGAAAAAGCGTCATGGTGACATCGAATCTAGAATTTGGACAGTGGAATCGGGTGTTTGGGGACAACCGTTTGACGGCAGCGTTGGTGGATCGCTTGGTTCACCACGCCCACATCTTGGCCTTTACGGGAGAGAGCTATCGACTGCGGAACGCTCTCTCCGCGATCCAGCCGTCCTCTGCCTCCGGTCTGGAACCTTAAGTCTTGAGCTGGCAAGCCTATGTATTTTTT
>NZ_LDPD01000010.1:4845-4915 GCF_001026865.1 Geobacillus sp. ZGt-1
CCTTCTTGCTGGATGCCGAATTAGGCTTTGATGGGGCCCAATCGATCAGTCCTTGCCTCGAGGAAACGGC
>NZ_LDPD01000010.1:5214-5288 GCF_001026865.1 Geobacillus sp. ZGt-1
CTCCATGAAGGGACGGGGGACGTGTGGGAACGGTTTGAGGAGTGGCTGATGCAGGAATATGCCTATGATCCGTG
>NZ_LDPD01000010.1:5614-5687 GCF_001026865.1 Geobacillus sp. ZGt-1
TGGAGACGACCGGCATGCGTTCGATGGGCCATGCGGAGAGTGTGATGAGCCGATTTGCGCATCGGGTGAAATC
>NZ_LDPD01000010.1:6557-20135 GCF_001026865.1 Geobacillus sp. ZGt-1
CAGAAAATGGTGAAGACCCGTTAAAGCTTATGCAGAAAGTGTATTGGATTTTTTAGAGGGGAAAGAAACTCAATTAAAAAGAAAAATTCGCAATTTATCTAAAAAAAGTGGCACGGATTTAATCGCAGATATAGCTATGATAGGAACAATTGGCGATTACAATGCTATAAGAGAATTAGACAAAATCAATACGGATAACAAAGAGGTGCTGGAACAAATCAAGGTAGCAAAATTACAAATAATATGTGGACTAGAAGAAATAATTAAGGAGTACAGAAAACCAGATTCCCGTTATTCTCATAAAGCATTAGCAGAGGCTATTTATCATTCATTTGATCATCCAGAAGCATCAAAAGTTATAATAGAAGATCTCTTTAGTGAGGAATTTGAGCGTGTTTTTAGTGCCGTTACTCTACTTGCTTTCGCGGAAAAATTTCCTAAGGACAAAGTTACTAGGGATGTAGTAAATAAGTTCTTTGACATTTTAACGGGTGATTTTAATACAACACTAAAGAATCATGCCATACTTGCAATAGGTAGATATGGAAATATTGATGATGCATCAAGACTTGAAAGAATTGTTGAGGAAAAAAAGTATTTAACAAAGGGGAAATTTTGGAAATGGCTAAGTGAAAGCGCACTGTTAGACGATATCAACATCACAATAAAGAAATTGAAACGAAAGAAATAGACGATTCACACTCTAAATGAGCAACAAGGAAACATTGCGGTTCACGGAGCTGAATACGTTCTTCGTGATGAAGCGAAATCTACAGGTGGGCCAACCGCTGACTATTATCCAAAGGGAAGTAAAAAATGACTTTAAAAATCAGGTTTAAAACAATAGGTGATCTTCGTGAATTTAGAAACATTGTTTGTGAGAGAAAAAAGAGAATTTTATCAGTTATACCGCACGGTGAACGATGTGTTTTTCTTAGAAAATCGATTGCCCAAACAGGTATTTCGTGAACCATTTCGTTATTTTTGGTTTGAAGAATTCGACTGGACAATGGATGGGGATTTTTGGACCGTAATTCAGCAATTGTCGAAAAAAATGAAAGATGAGTATATTCTTACTGCTGTACTAGATCCTCATCCTGTAGAATACTTTTATGAAGAATTTGGTTACTATAATTGGGTGAAACCCCCTGTTCATTTAACATCTGATCAATATGTAAATGTCCTGGAATTGGGGCCTAAGGAAAGTCCAGCTGATGCAATGTTATACAATTCGTATACAGTTATTTGGTTGCCTTCTTCCATGAAATGGGCTATATGGGGGGATAGAAATTACGGCATTTGTATTTTAGGACTTCGAGATGCGAACCATCGTGTGGATGCATGGCCGATTGTAAAAACTTGGCGTCCAATGGATCAAACGGTTCTATCATGGGTGGCGCTTAATTTTGCCAATCAACAGCTTCCGCAAGAGGTTGTCGATTCTCTTTTCTTGCATTATTCTAACGAAGCTAAGTAAAGAAGCCTCGCCTTGAACGCTAGGACAGAACAATAAGGATCCTTGATTGGCAACAAGCCTTTCAAGGTTCTTTTTTCGTGACCATTCAAGGAAGGGCAAGCACGAACGGCGATGTTATCTCCCTGACAGATGTGCAAGGAAACGTGGTGGTTCGCTACCAGTACGACACATGGGGCAAAATTCTTTCCCAATCCGGCGCCTTGGCGGAGGAAAACTCATACCGATATGCGGGGTATCAATATAACAACGAAACAGGTCTGTATTATCTGATCGCCTGGTACTATCATCCAACGCATGGCGTGTTCCTATCCCTAGATCCGGATCCGGGGGATGCGGACGATATCTTGACGCACAATGGATACACGTACGCAAATAACAATCTAGTGATGTTGATAGATCCGGATGGGCATTTCTTCTGGTTTGCCGTCAACGCGGGGGTTGCGGCGTATGGTGGATGCCAAGCCTTTAAAAAAAGGTGGTTGGAAAGCCGTGGCGATGGTTGCAGGTGCATCGTTGATAGGCAGTGTAGCTTTCAACAGCAGGGGAGTGTTTGCTTCAAAAAAGCAAAGGCCGCCCCTGAGCGCCGAGAACGGCCTTCCCTTTTATTTGCCGCACTTGCCCGTCAGTCAATGCGGCACAGCTCGGGCGGGCAGCCTTCGCAGGCGATTTCGTCACGCAAATATTGCAAGTTGTGGACGCAAATTTTTCCTTTTTGCACGGAGATGACTCCTTTTTTCCGCAAGTCGCCGAGCATGCGGTTGACGACTTCACGGGCGGTGCCGCAAAAGTTGGCGAGCTCTTGGTTCGTCAGCGGCACGTTGATCAAAATGCCGTCTTCTTTCATCACGCCGTAGCTGTTGCACAGACGGATGAGCGTTGAATAGAGCGCTCCTTTTTTGCCGTGTAAAATCAAGTCGCGGAATTTCGTCTGCGTTTTGCGGAAATGGACGCTCATCCATTTCATGAGCTCGATCGCCAGCGTCGGATTGTTGGCGAGCTCTTGTTCGAGCCTTTCGCGCGGAATGGCGGAAACGACGCTGTCTTCGAGCGCTTTCGCCGTCAGCATGTAGCGGGCGCCAGGGCAAAACAGCGTCAGCTCGCCGATCAAATCGCCCTCGCTGCAAATGCGCAGCGCGAGCTCCCGTCCGTCCATGTCCATTTTGCTGATTTGGATTTTCCCCGATTGGATATAGTAAATGTCGTCTGCTTTTTCCCCTTCTTGAAACAAGTACGTTCCCTTCTCAAGGCGAAGATCGCGCCCAAGCGGTGTAAGCCACTTCTGCCATTCACGAGATTCAATCTCGTTCATCCGATCACAACCTTACGTAAAATGTATCGCTATATAAAAGTGTACAGGAAAAAAGAGGGAAGTCAATATAAGGATAGTGGAAAGATTGAAAACTTGTTGAACATCGATGGAATCGTTTGTGAAAGTCTTTGCATCCCGAGAACATGAGGGTGATGGAGTCAAGGATGCACCTTGGCTGCCGGGACAAATCGGTATTCGTTTCCCATAGACTTAGGGAGGGGCAAGAAAAAAATCCTCGAAAATTATTAAATATACATTTGATTTTATTTTTATACAGTATTATAATGAGAACTACATGAGGCATACGGGTGAGGGGGAACATGATGAACGTAGCCATTATCGGGGCGACGGGGTACAGCGGCGCGGAGTTGTTCCGCTTGTTGCACGGGCATCCGCATGTGAGCCGCTGCGACGTTTTCTCGTCGTCGCAGGACGGGGTTCATGTATCGGAAAGTTTCCCGCACGTCGGTTCGGTCGATGGTGCGGTGTTGCATAAACTTGAAATCGAGGCGCTTGCCAAGTATGACGCGGTCTTTTTCGCCACGCCGCCCGGGGTGTCGGGGGAGTGGGCGCCGGCGCTCGTGGATCGGGGAGTGAAAGTGATCGATTTATCGGGCGATTTCCGGTTGAAAGACGGCGCGGTGTACGCACAATGGTATGGGCGCGAGGCGGCGCCATCTGCGTATTTAGAGCGGGCGGTGTACGGATTGACCGAGTGGAACCGCGAGGCGGTGCGCGGAGCCGTGCTCCTATCCAATCCGGGCTGCTATCCGACAGCGACGCTGCTTGGCTTGGCGCCGCTTGTCAAAGAAGGATTGATTCAGGAAGACTCGATCATCGTGGACGCCAAATCGGGCGTATCGGGCGCGGGACGGAAAGCCGGGCTCGGGACACATTTTTCCGAAGTGAACGAAAACGTGAAAATTTATAAAGTGAACGCCCACCAGCACATTCCGGAAATTGAACAAGCGCTGCAGACGTGGAATGAAGCGGTGGCGCCGATCACGTTCAGCACTCATTTGATTCCGATGACAAGGGGCATTATGGCGACGATTTATGCGAAGGCGAAACAATCGATTTCGCCAAACGACTTGGTAGATTTGTATAAAACAAGTTATGAAGGTTCGCCGTTTGTCCGCATCCGTCAACTTGGACAGTTTCCAGCGACAAAAGACGTGTACGGCTCAAATTATTGCGACATCGGCCTCGCCTACGATGAGCGGACGGGACGGGTGACGGTCGTGTCGGTGATCGACAACTTGATGAAAGGCGCTGCCGGGCAGGCGGTGCAAAACTTCAACTTGATGATGGGTTGGGATGAGGCGGAGGGCCTCCGATCCTTGCCGATCTATCCGTGAGGGAAGGGGAAAAACGATGACGATCACAAAACAAACGGGGCAAGTGACGGCGGTCGCCGATGGAACAGTGGTTACGCCGAAAGGATTTCAAGCGGCCGGGGTGAATGCCGGGCTGCGCTATTCGAAAAACGATTTAGGGGTTATTCTATGCGACGTGCCTGCTTCGGCGGCGGCGGTGTATACGCAAAGCCATTTTCAGGCGGCGCCGCTCAAAGTGACGCAGGCGAGCCTCGCTGTAGAACAAAAATTGCAGGCGGTCATCGTCAACAGCGCGTGCGCGAACGCCTGCACCGGTGCGCAGGGGCTTCGCGACGCCTATGAAATGCGCGAGCTGTGCGCGAAACAGTTTGGCCTGGCGCTGCACCATGTGGCCGTCGCTTCAACGGGCGTGATCGGGGAATATTTGCCGATGGAAAAAATTCGCGCGGGCATCGAAAAGCTTGTTCCAGGGGCGACGATGGCGGATGCTGAGGCGTTTCAAACGGCGATTTTAACGACCGATACGGTGATGAAGCGCGCCTGTTACCAAACGACCGTCGATGGGAAAACGGTCACCGTCGGCGGGGCGGCGAAAGGATCGGGGATGATCCATCCGAACATGGCGACGATGCTCGCGTTCATTACGACCGATGCCAACATTTCTTCGGCGGTGCTGCATGATGCGCTCCGGTCGATTACCGATGTATCGTTCAATCAAATTACCGTCGATGGCGATACGTCGACGAATGACATGGTTGTGGTGATGGCAAGCGGTCTTGCCGGAAATGACGAGCTGACGCCGAATCATCCGGATTGGGAACACTTTTACGAGGCGCTGCGGAAAACGTGCGAAGACTTGGCGAAGCAAATCGCCAGAGACGGCGAGGGGGCGACGAAGCTCATTGAAGTGCGCGTGCGCGGCGCGAAAACGGACGATGAGGCGAAAAAAGTCGCGAAGCAAATCGTTGGCTCCAACTTAGTGAAAACGGCCGTTTACGGCGCGGATGCCAACTGGGGGCGGATCATCGGCGCGATCGGCTATGCGGACGCTGACGTTGATCCGGACAATGTTGATGTCGCGATCGGGCCGATTGTGATGCTGAAAGGAAGCGAGCCGCAGCCGTTCTCGGAAGAAGAAGCGACGGCGTATTTGCAACAAGAGACGGTCGTCATTGAGGTGGATTTGCACTTGGGCGATGGCTTCGGCGTCGCGTGGGGCTGCGACTTGACGTACGATTATGTGAAAATCAACGCCAGCTATCGGACGTAAGGAGAGAGAAAGATGGGGAAAACGGTCGTCATCAAATGCGGCGGCAGCGTGCTCGATGAGCTGTCTCCCGCCTTTTTTGCCAGCGTCAGAACGATGCGGGAACAAGGGATGGATGTCGTCATCGTCCACGGCGGCGGGCCGGAAATCGGGCAAATGTTGAAAAAACTGGCGGTGCCGAGCGAGTTTGTCAACGGCTTGCGGAAAACGACGAAAGAGGTGCTTGCCGTTGTGGAAATGGTGCTCTCCGGCAAAGTGAACAAACAGCTTGTGGCGATGCTCAGGCAGAACGGCTTGCCGGCGGTCGGCGTTTCCGGTGTGGACGGGGGGCTGCTCGAAGCTGAACCGATTGACTTTGCTAAACTTGGCTATGTCGGCCGTGTGAAAACGGTTCGCTCCCGTCTTTTGCGCACGCTGCTTGAGGCGGGCTACATTCCGGTCGTTTCGCCGCTTGGCATCGATCAAAACGGGCAAACATACAACATTAACGCCGACACGGCGGCTGGGGCGGTCGCGGCCGCTATCGGCGCCAGCCAGCTCGCGTTTGTGACGAACGTGCCCGGCATTTTGCGAGACGGCGCGCTCGTGGCCGAGGCGACGGCGGAAACGATTGAACGACTGATCGAAGACGGCGTCATCACGGGCGGGATGATTCCGAAAGTGAAAGCGGCGCTCTCCGCCCTGTCCGATGCGCTGCCCGAGGTGATGATCGTCAGCGGCAAAACGACGTTTTACCAGAACGGAACATGGCACGGCACAACGATTCGCAAAGAAGTGGGGGTATATTTATGAGCGCGCTGTTTCCGACATACAACCGTTGGAAGATCGCCGTCCAAGCCGCGGAAGGGACGGTTGTGACCGATGTAAACGGAAAACAATATCTCGACTTTGTCTCCGGCATTGCCGTCTGCAATCTCGGCCATCGCCATCCGCACGTCCAAAAGGCGATTGAAAAGNAGCTGAATCAATATTGGCACGTATCGAACTTGTTTACGATTCCCATTCAAGAAGAGGTCGCGTCCTTGCTTGTCGCCCACAGCGCCGGCGACTGCGTCTTTTTCTGCAATAGCGGAGCCGAGGCGAACGAAGCGGCGCTGAAGCTGGCGCGCAAACATACTGGGAGACACAAAGTCATTACGTTCCACCAGTCGTTTCACGGCCGGACGTTCGCGACCATGGCCGCGACCGGGCAGGAGAAAGTGCATAGCGGTTTTGGTCCGCTGCTTCCGGAATTCATTCACTTGCCGCTGAATGATGTCGACGCTCTCAAGCAGGCAATGAACGAAGAAGTGGCCGCGGTGATGCTTGAGGTCGTCCAAGGGGAAGGCGGCGTCCGCCCGGTGGATCCGGCGTTTTTGCAAATAGCGTCGGAGCTGTGTCAACAGCACGGGGCGCTTCTGATCATCGACGAAGTGCAAACCGGCATCGGCCGGACCGGAAAGCCGTTTGCTTACCAGCATTTCGGCGTGGAGCCCGACATCATCACCGTGGCGAAAGGACTTGGAAGCGGCATTCCGGTTGGTGCGATGATCGGCAAAGCGTTTTTGAAAGAGTCGTTTGGGCCTGGCGTGCACGGGTCGACGTTTGGCGGCAACCCGATCGCGATGGCCGCTGCCAAGGCGACGTTAGAAGTGGTGTTCGATCCGGTATTTTTGCAAGAAGTGCAGGAGAAAGGCCGCTATTTGCTTGAGCGCCTCCATGACGCGCTCGCCCCGCTTGACATCGTCAAGGACGTGCGCGGGCTCGGGCTGCTTGTCGGGGTCGAGTGCCAAACGGACGTCGCGCCGCTGTTGCCATTGATTCATGAAAACGGCTTGCTTGTCCTCTCGGCGGGGCCGAAGGTGATCCGCCTGCTGCCGCCGCTTGTGGTGACGAAAGCGGAAATCGATGAAGCGGTGGACATTTTAACAAACGTGTTGAACAACGCCAACGCCTCAGCTGTCTTGTAAACGGACGGCCGATGGCTTAATTTTTATTCCTGTTCATGCATAAAAATTCTTGAACGGTTATAAAAACTCAAACGATGAGGTGGCGCCAATGAAAGCGTACTTGCATGTGGCGAGCGGAAAAACGTTCAGCGGCGAGCTCGCCGCTCCGCTTGAAGAAAAGGTGAGCGGGGAGATCGTTTTTTTCACCGGCATGACCGGTTATCAAGAAGTGTTGACCGACCCGTCGTATAAAAACCAAATCATCGTTTTTACGTACCCGCTGATCGGCAATTATGGCATTAATGAAGACGATTTTGAAAGCAAGCGGCCGCACGTCGAAGCGGTCGTCGTCTACGAAGCGAGCGGCACAGGATTTCATTACGGGGCGAAATACAGCTTGGCAGAATACTTGCAGCACTGGAACATTCCGCTTCTCACGCACGTGGACACGCGCGCCCTTGTGAAAGAAATCCGCACCGCTGGGACGATGATGGCGGAATTAAGTTTGTCGCCGATTCCAGCAGTTGCTGATGAGGAAGCGGCGTTTCCAGTGCGCGCGGTGTCAACGAAAACGATCGAAACATACGGCGAAGCCGGGCCGCATTTGGTGCTCATCGATTTCGGCTATAAAAAGTCGATTTTGCAGTCGCTCCTTGCACGCGGCTGCCGGGTGACGGTCGTGCCGCATGATACGGCGCCGGAAGCGATTGACGCGCTGAAACCGGACGGGCTTGTCCTCTCGAACGGCCCGGGCGATCCGAAACAGTTAAGCCATCAGCTTCCCGCTATCCGTCAGCTGATCGACCGGTATCCGACGCTTGCGATCTGCCTTGGCCATCAGCTTGTCGCCTTAGCGTACGGAGCGGATACGGAAAAACTCCGCTTCGGGCACCGCGGCGCCAATCAGCCGGTGTGGGACGCCGGGAAGCAAAAAGTGATGATGACATCGCAAAATCATAGTTACGTCGTCAAAGAGGAAAGCTTGGCGGGCAAGCCGTTTGACATCCGCTTCATCAACGTCAACGACGGCTCGGTCGAAGGCATGGTCCATCGCCATAAACCGATTTTGTCGGTGCAATATCACCCGGAGGCGCATCCGGGGCCGCAAGATACCGGCTATATTTTCGACGAATTTTTGCAAACCGTGTTCAAGGGAGAGAACGTGTATGCCTAAAGATTCTTCGCTTCAGTCGATTCTCCTGATCGGGTCGGGGCCGATTGTCATCGGCCAGGCCGCCGAGTTTGATTATTCCGGCACACAAGCGTGCATCGCCTTAAAGGAAGAAGGATATCGCGTCATTTTAGTGAACAACAATCCGGCGACGATCATGACCGATGAAGTTCATGCCGATGCCGTGTATTTTGAACCGCTCACCGTCGATGCGGTCGAAGCGATTATTGCCAAAGAACGCCCGGACGGGCTGCTCGCCACGTTCGGCGGCCAGACAGGGCTCAACTTGGCGTTTCAGCTGCATGAAGCCGGCGTGCTTGAAAAGTATGGGGTGAGACTGCTCGGAACACCGATTGAAGCGATCAAGCGCGGGGAAGACCGCGAAGCGTTCCGCGCGTTAATGCATGAGCTTGGCGAACCGGTGCCGGAGAGCGAAATTGTCACAAGCGTTGAGGAAGCGGTCGCGTTTGCCGAACAAATCGGTTTTCCGATCATTATTCGTCCCGCGTATACGCTCGGCGGGACGGGCGGCGGCATTGCCGAAAACATGGAGCAGTTTCTCGCGCTCGTGGAAAAAGGGCTGGCCGAAAGCCCGATCCGCCAATGTTTGATCGAACGGAGCGTCGCCGGGTTTAAAGAAATTGAATACGAAGTGATGCGCGACCAGTCGAATACGTGCATCACGGTTTGCAATATGGAAAACGTCGATCCAGTCGGCATCCACACGGGCGATTCGATCGTCGTCGCACCGTCGCAGACGTTGACCGATGAGGAGTACCAAATGCTCCGTTCGTCGGCGGTGAAGATCATTTCCGCATTAGGGATCATCGGCGGCTGCAACATTCAGTTCGCCCTTGACCCGAACAGCAAACAATATTACTTAATCGAAGTCAACCCGCGCGTCAGCCGCTCGTCAGCGCTCGCCTCGAAAGCGACCGGCTACCCAATCGCCCGCATTGCGGCGAAGCTGGCGGTCGGCTATACGCTCGCGGAACTCGTCAATCCGGTGACGAAAACGACGTACGCCAGCTTCGAGCCGGCCTTGGACTACGTCGTCGTCAAGTTTCCGCGCTTGCCGTTTGACAAGTTCCCGCACGCGGACCGGAAGCTCGGTACGCAAATGAAAGCGACCGGGGAAGTGATGGCGATCGATCGCAATATGGAGCGGGCATTCCAAAAAGCGGTACAGTCGCTCGAGGGAAAAAACAACGGACTGTTTTTGCCGGAGCTTTCGGCGAAAACGGATGACGAGCTGAAACAGCTGCTTGTCGACAAAGACGACCGCCGCTTTTTCGCCATTTTGGAACTGCTCCGCCGCGGGGTGGCGGTCGAAGCCATTCACGAATGGACGAAAATCGACCGCTTTTTCCTTGCTTCGTTCGAACGGCTCGTGGCGCTCGAAAAACAGGCGGCAGCCACCACGATCGATACGATCGATGAGCCGACGTTGCGCTTCTTGAAAGAAAAAGGGGCAAGCGACGCCTTTTTGGCCGAAACGTGGGGCGTGACGGAGCTTGATGTGCGCAACAAGCGGAAGGAACTTGGCATCGTGCCGTCATACAAAATGGTCGACACGTGCGCGGCCGAATTTCATTCGGAAACGGATTATTACTACTCGACCTATTTCGGCGAAGACGAGCGGAAGAAAGCGAGCGGCAAGGAGAAAGTGCTGATCATTGGAGCTGGACCCATTCGCATCGGCCAAGGCATTGAGTTTGACTACAGCTCCGTTCATAGCGTGTTCGCCTTGCAAAAAGAAGGCTATGAAACGGTGATGATCAACAACAATCCGGAAACCGTCAGCACGGACTTTGCCGTCGCCGACCGCCTTTACTTTGAGCCACTTACCTTAGAGAGCGTCTTGGATGTCATTGAAGCGGAACAAATCAAGCATGTCATCGTTCAGTTTGGCGGACAGACGGCGATCAATTTGGTCAAAGGACTCGAAGAAGCAGGTGTGCCGCTGTTGGGCGTCACGTACGATATGATTGACCAGCTTGAGGATCGCGATCGTTTTTACCAGTTGCTTGAGGAGCTTGACATCCCGCACGTACCGGGCTTGATGGCGAACAACGCCGAGGAGCTCGCCGCCAAAGCGGCCGAGATCGGCTGCCCGGTGCTGCTTCGCCCGTCGTATGTCATCGGCGGCCGCGGCATGTTTATCGTCCATAGCGAGGCGCAGCTCGCCGCTTTGATTGAGCAAGGCGAGTTGACATATCCGATTTTGATCGATGCGTATTTGGACGGGAAAGAGGCGGAGGCCGACATCGCCACGGATGGGACGGACATTTTACTGCCGACGATTATCGAACATGTCGAAAAAGCCGGCGTCCACTCCGGCGACAGCTATGCTTGGCTGCCGGCGCAGACGCTCACAGACGAAGAAAAAGCGAAAATCATCGACTATGCGGGTCGGATTGCGAAAAAACTTGGCTTTAAAGGAATCATGAACATTCAATACGTCATTGCGGACGGCAATGTATACGTCCTGGAAGTGAATCCGCGCGCCAGCCGGACGGTGCCGATCGTCAGCAAAACGACCGGCGTGCCATTGGCGCAAATTGCGACAAAGTTATTGCTTGGGAAATCACTCGTCGACATCGTTGACGAAAAAGCTCGCGGATTGGAGGTCATGCCGTACGCCGTGTTAAAGTATCCGGTCTTTTCGACCCATAAGCTGCCGGGGGTTGACCCGATGGTTGGACCGGAGATGAAATCGACCGGTGAAGGCATCAGCATCGCCGCGACGAAGGAAGAAGCGGCGTACAAAGCGTTTTACGCGTACTTGCGAAAGAAAGCAAACGCCAATGAAATGTATGTGATTGGCGGCATCGATGAGACGCTGGCCGCGGAAATCGAAGCGAAACAGCTTGTGATCGTGTCAGATGTCCCGTTTGCCCATTGGGTGAAGCGCGACACGGCGCTCGCGGTGATCAACTTGGGCAAAGAGGAAGACGAGGCAAACAAACGAATGACTGCGTTGTCCCGACAATTGCTCGTCTTCACGGAACGTGAGACATTGAAGCTCTTCTTGCAGGCGCTCGATGTGGATCATCTTGATGTGCAGCCGATCCACGGCTGGTTGGAAAAGAAAAAACAGGCAGAACAGGCGGTGATCGCATGAATGCAGTGATGTCATTAAAAGGGAGAGATTTTTTAACGCTGCTCGATTTTTCAACAGACGAAATTATGGACTTGTTGGCGCTAGCAGCCGATTTAAAAGCGAAACAAAAAGCCGGCGTGCCGTATGCGCCGCTTTCCGGCAAAACAATGGCGATGATTTTTGAAAAGCCCTCAACGCGCACGCGCGTGTCGTTTGAAGTCGGCATGATCCAGCTTGGCGGCCAGGCGATGTATTTAAACGGCAACGATTTGCAGCTTGGCCGCGGTGAAACGATTGCGGATACGGCGCGCGTCTTGTCGCAATACGTCGATGTCATGATGATTCGGACGTTTGCCCATCAAAAAGTCGAGGAATTGGCCGAGTATGCGTCCGTTCCGGTCATCAACGGCTTGACGGACGATGATCATCCGTGCCAGGCGCTGGCGGATTTGCTGACGATTTACGAAGCGAAGAAAACGTTCCAAGGCGTCAAACTCGCCTATGTCGGCGACGGCAACAACGTCGCCAACGCCTTGCTTGCGGCCGCAGCAAAAGTGGGAATGGATATTTTCATTGCCTGTCCGCCAGGCTATGAGCCGAAGGAGGAATACGTCGAGGCAGCGCGCCAGATCGGCGAGAAAACCGGAGCAACAGTTGTTGTGACGCACGACCCGCTTGAGGCAGTGGCCGGAGCGGATGCGATTTATACGGACGTATGGACGAGCATGGGCCAAGAAAGCGAAAGCGCCGAGCGGCTTCAAGTGTTCCAGCCGTACCAAGTGAATGAAGAGCTCGCCAAAGCGGCCAAACCCGATTACCTCTTTTTGCATTGCCTGCCGGCCCATCGAGGCGAAGAAGTGACGGCCGGCGTCATGGACGGCCCGAACTCGGTCGTATTTGAGCAGGCCGGCAACCGGCTTCATGCCCAAAAAGCGATTTTAGTGTCGATCCTATAGGAAAAAGGAATTCCCGTTTCGGGAGTTCCTTTTTTGTTCTTTGCAAGGAAAAGGATTTTCATGAGAAAAAACGTTTTTATTGTGAAGGCTTGACGCTCCGTGTGCGGCGGCCCCATCATTTCCCTTCTTATGAACAGCGGCAAAACCGGGAATGCTAACAAATGCAATCGAAGCAAGGGGGATGAAACAAATGGGCCAACCGCGCCATTTCAAACCAGGGGATAAAGCGCCGAACAACGGCGTGTACATTGAAATCGGCGAAACGGGCGACAATGTAAAACACCCGAAAAAGCTGAAACTGAAAGCCGGCGATACGTTCCCGGAAACGTCGAACCATAATCGGCATTGGACGTATTTGCGCAAACCGTGAAGCACAACAAAAGCCATTCCAAGTATGGAGTGGCTTTTCATTTGCCGTGTGCTTCGCGATCCGCTATAATGATTTATGGTCAAAGAAGGTCAAATGGAGGGAACGGCATGGACGCAAGCCGTTTGACGGAAAAACTGCAAGAGGCGCTGATGGCGGCGCAGTCGCTCGCCAAAGAACGACATCATCAACAGCTTGATGTCGAGCATCTCCTGATTGCGCTGCTCGAACAAGAAGGCGGCCTGGCGCCGCGGCTCGTGGAGCTTTCCGGCGCCGACAAGGAAAAGGCCGCTGACTGGCTTCGCAGCCAGCTTCGCCAAAAGCCTGAAGTGCATGGGGCGGACGGGCAGCTGTATGTTGCGCCCGCCTTAGCGCGGCTGCTTGAGGAGGCGGAAAACGAAGCGAAGCGAATGCAAGACGAGTACATATCGGTCGAACATGTGCTGCTCGCGTTGCCTCATGGCGCCGAGCCGGTCGCTCGGCAGCTGGCGTCGTTTGGACTGACGAAGGAAGCACTATTAGCGGCAGTGAGAAACGTAAGGGGGAATCAACGCGTGACGAGTCCACATCCGGAAGCAACCTATGAAGCGTTGGCAAAATACGGGCGCGACCTTGTCGCGGAAGCGAAAGCGGGAAAAATCGACCCGGTCATCGGCCGCGACA
>NZ_LDPD01000010.1:20191-22326 GCF_001026865.1 Geobacillus sp. ZGt-1
TTGATCGGCGAGCCGGGCGTCGGGAAGACCGCTATTGTCGAAGGGCTCGCTCAACGCATCGTGCGCAAAGATGTCCCGGAAGGGCTGAAAGACAAAACGATTTTCGCTCTTGATATGAGCGCGCTCGTCGCCGGAGCAAAGTTTCGCGGTGAATTTGAAGAACGGCTGAAAGCGGTGTTAAACGAAATCAAAAAAAGCGACGGCCGCATCATATTGTTCATTGACGAGCTGCATACGATCGTCGGCGCCGGCAGAGCGGAAGGGGCGATTGACGCCGGCAATATGCTCAAGCCGATGCTTGCCCGCGGCGAGTTGCGCTGCATCGGGGCGACGACGCTTGATGAGTACCGGCAATACATCGAAAAAGACCCGGCGCTCGAGCGCCGCTTCCAACAAGTGCTTGTCCAAGAGCCGAGTGTCGAGGACACGATTTCGATTTTGCGCGGATTGAAAGAACGGTATGAAGTGCACCATGGAGTGAAAATCCACGATCGCGCGCTCGTCGCGGCCGCCGTTTTGTCCGACCGTTACATCTCTGACCGCTTTTTGCCTGACAAAGCGATCGATTTGGTCGATGAAGCGTGCGCGACGATCCGGACGGAAATGGAATCGATGCCGTCGGAGCTGGACGAAGTGATGCGCCGCGTCATGCAGCTTGAAATTGAAGAGGCGGCCTTAAGCAAAGAAACGGATGAAGCGAGCCGCGAGCGGCTTGCGGCATTGCAAAAAGAACTTGCCGATTTGCGTGAAAAGGCGAACGCCATGAAAGCGCAATGGCAAAAAGAAAAAGAGGCGCTTGACCGCGTCCGCCGTTTGCGCGAGGCGCTCGAGCGGGCAAAACGCGAACTGGAAGAGGCGGAAAACGAGTATGATTTAAACAAGGCGGCGGAGCTTCGCCATGGCCGCATTCCGCAGTTGGAAAAGCAACTCAAACAGCTCGAGCAAGAAATCAGTGAGCAAAGTGAAGGGAAATTGCTGCGCGAGGAAGTGACGGAAGAAGAGATTGCCGAAATCGTGTCACGCTGGACTGGCATTCCGCTCACCCGCCTCGTCGAGGGAGAGAGGGAAAAGCTGCTTCGCCTTCATGAATTGCTGCATAGACGGGTCATCGGTCAAGACGAAGCGGTCGAGCTTGTCGCTGACGCCGTCTTGCGGGCGCGGGCCGGCATGAAAGACCCGAACCGCCCGATCGGATCGTTTTTGTTCCTCGGACCGACCGGCGTCGGCAAAACGGAACTGGCCAAAGCGCTCGCCGAGGCGCTGTTTGACAGTGAGGAGCAGCTCATCCGTCTTGACATGTCCGAGTATATGGAAAAACACGCCGTCTCCCGCTTGATCGGAGCGCCGCCCGGCTATGTCGGCTATGAGGAAGGCGGCCAGCTGACCGAGGCGGTGCGGCGCAAGCCGTATTCCGTTCTGTTGTTCGATGAAATCGAAAAAGCTCATCCGGAAGTGTTCAACATCCTGCTGCAGCTGCTGGATGACGGACGGCTCACCGATTCGCAAGGGCGGACGGTCGACTTTAAAAACACGGTCGTCATTATGACATCGAACATCGGATCGCCGCTGTTGTTAGAAAACAAACATGGCGACATCGATGAAGAAACGCGCAAACAAGTGTTTGACCAACTGCGCGCCCATTTCCGCCCAGAATTTTTAAACCGGATCGACGATATCGTCTTATTTAAGCCATTGTCGATGAATGAAGTGAAAGGCATCGTCGAAAAGTTCGCCCGCGAGCTGTCGGCCCGTTTGGCCGATCGGCATATCGAACTCGTGCTGACCGAAGCGGCGAAGCAATACATCGCCGAAGCGGGCTTCGACCCAGTATACGGCGCCCGCCCGCTCAAACGGTTTATGCAAAAGCAAATCGAAACGCCGCTTGCGAAAGAGCTGATCGCTGGGCGGGTGAAAGATTACAGCACCGTCACGGTCGATGTTGACAACGGGCAGATCGCCATTCGTCCGTCGGCGTAAACGAGCTGAAGGGGGCGCCGACGACGCGGAGAGACGTGCTTCTTGTCTGCCGGGGTTGGTCGCATTGTTTGAGCATGGGCGGAAAACACAAGCCCAGATCAATATGGATGGAATGCTCCTCCACTTACACCTATATAGATGCAACGAAAAAGTTTAAC
>NZ_LDPD01000010.1:22443-35774 GCF_001026865.1 Geobacillus sp. ZGt-1
AAGCTTCAAATTGCATCTATTATATAGGTGTTGAAGTGGGAGGATTCTCGGTTAAAGATGACAAAAAACAACGCCTTGGGACTTTCACCCCAAGGCGTTGTCTTATGAAGCGAATGATCAATGATGGTGATCCCCGGCCGGCTCGTCCGGAATCAAGGCTGCAATCACGAAGACTAAGATCGTCACGATCACGCCAAGCAAGGCGCCGGTTGCGAAATCATAGCCGATCCCTTGCATCGAGCCCATGACGTACGTTGCCATTTGCACGAGCAAAAACGTCCAAAAAAACGTCCAAAACAAGCGCATCTTTGTTCCTCCCATCTTCTCGTCATTCCTTTTCTTATCTTATCACAATTTGTCACGTAGGCATATACCCGGACGTTTTTTTTGGCCGCGCATATCGTATACTGTACCATTATGCATTGCCAAACAAGGGTGAATGGAAACGATGGCAGGACAACGGCGGTTTTTTCAACTCGATGAGCAATGGTGCATCGTTCACGTGCCGGAGCGCCCAAATGGGTTTGCCCTTTTTTTAATGGGCGACGGCGACCATTTTGTGAACGAACAGACGAGTTTTTGGCTCGAGCATCCGGGGCGGCGCCAATGGCTGGAAGATTGGTTGGAACGTGGGTATACGGTCTTTTCGTCCCATTTGTACGGCCGGCATTGGGGAAGTCCGAAAGCGGTCCGGCTGGCGCGCCAACTCATTTACTCGGTGTTGAAAAGCGAAATTGTGAACCAGCGCATCTATATCGTTGCCGAAGGAATGGGCGCGCTCGTTGCCTTGCAACTGCTTGGCGCCATGCCAAGTCAAATCCGCGCCGTCGCCATGATCAACCCTTGCCTTGATGTTCGCGCCCAGCTTGACTATGAACAGGAACATCCATTCGTGTACCGGCGGATGGTGAGGGAAATCGCGACTGCCTATGGCTTGAAAGAAGAGGAGGTGCCCGAGGCTGTTCCGTCCCTCTTTCTCAGTCCTGATGACGTTCCGGTGACGATTTGGCAGCTGGCCGGAGTGAGCCCGTATCCATCCGCCTTGCATAGCCGTAAATATGAACAATGGATGAAAACGACAAACAACCGGGTGCGCGTCGTTTACGAGCTGCCGGAGAAACGGCGCCAACTGGCTCGACAAATCGGGCAATTTTTCTGCCAATACAATGAACTCCCGTAAACGACAAGGGCAGACGCATCGACCGGTGCGTCTGCTATTTTTTCAATAAGTCGACGAGCGAGGTGATCTTTTTCACGAGCGGTTTTAATTGTTGCAATGAGTCGGCTAGCGTATTGACGTTTTCAAACAGCTTCATGAAATCGATGTTCGGCAGTAAAGGCGGTTCTGCCCCGCTCCCTTGATCTTCGCGCTCGCCGGTTGCGCGAGAAGGAAAAGATCCGAACATTAGGCGGGAAAAACTGTCTTGCCGTTCGCGATGTTGTTCTTGTGCTTCGCCGTTGGCCATGGGCGATCCTCCCTTTCATGCGATGGTTGCTCGTATTTGTATTGTATGGCAGAAGGGAAAAAGCGGTTTGGACAAATGCCTTAGGGGTACGGAAAGCGCTGGTTCAACTTTCGTTTTCTATTGCGCATCCACGCTCTTTCGGCTAAAATTAGTACCAAGTAATAATAATTGGTGATGTAGACTGATTGTACATTCAAGTTTGGTTGTCAGCGTGAGCGTTTTTTTGCCATTTTGGGAAAGAAAGAGGAGATGAATGATATGGGAGCAGGAATTATCGGGGTCGGCCGCTATGTGCCGGAAAAAGTGTTGACCAACTTTGATTTGGAAAAAATGATGGATACATCGGATGAATGGATCCGGACGCGCACCGGGATCGAGGAGCGCCGCATCGCTCCGGATGACATCGATACGTCCCATATGGCGTATTTTGCCGCAGAAAGGGCGCTTCAAGACGCTGGCATGGAGGCGAAGGATATTGATCTCATTTTAGTTGCCACCGTCACTCCGGACCGTCCGTTTCCGTCGGTCGCTTGCATGCTGCAAGAGCGGCTTGGCGCCGTCAACGCCGCTGCGCTTGATATCAGCGCTGCCTGCGCGGGGTTTATGTACGGGATGGTCACGGCCGCCCAATTTATTGACACAGGCGCCTACAAGTATATATTAGTAGTGGGGGCAGACAAACTATCGAAAATCACCGATTGGACCGACCGCAACACGGCGGTGCTGTTCGGCGACGGCGCCGGAGCGGTCGTCATGGGTCCGGTGTCGCCCGGGCGCGGGATTTTATCTTTCGAGTTGGGAGCTGACGGAACAGGAGGAAAACATTTATACAAAGACGAATATATCGTCATGAACGGCCGTGAAGTATTCAAGTTCGCCGTCCGACAAATGGGAGAATCAAGCGTGCGTGTGCTTGAAAAAGCCGGGCTCACGAAAGACGATGTCGACTTTCTCATTCCGCATCAAGCGAACATTCGCATCGTCGAAGCGGCCAGACAGCGGCTCGAGCTGCCAGAAGAGAAAATATCGACAACCATCCGTCGATATGGCAACACGTCGGCCGCATCCATTCCGATTTCGCTTGTAGAAGAGTTGGAAGCGGGCAAAATCCATGACGATGATCTCATCATTATGGTCGGATTCGGCGGCGGGCTGACGTGGGGCGCGATCGCTTTGCGCTGGGGCCGTTAACGGCACGTATATTATCGAAATAAAAGGAGAGACGGAAACGATGGAAAAAAGACGAGTCGTCGTGACAGGCATAGGCGCCGTCACCCCGCTTGGGAATGACGCAGAAACGACGTGGAAAAACATTATCGCCGGCCAGTCCGGCATCGACATTGTCACCCGCGTCAATCCGGACGACTTTCCGGCGAAAGTGGCGGCGGAAGTGAAAGACTTCGATCCGTCGCTGTTTATCGACCGCCGCGAGGCGCGGAAGATGGACCGATTTACCCAATTCGCCGTCGCTGCGGCGCTCATGGCGGTCAAAGATGCCAATCTCGACATTAATGAAAGCAACGCTGAACGGGTCGGNGTTTGGATTGGTTCTGGCATCGGCGGCATGGAGACGTTTGAACAGCAGTTTGAGATTTTCCAGCAGCGCGGTTATCGCCGAGTGAGCCCGTTTTTCGTGCCAATGATGATCCCGGATATGGCCGCTGGGCAAGTATCGATCATCCTCGGAGCGAAAGGGATCAATTCGTGCACGGTGACCGCTTGCGCGACCGGGGCGAACTCGATCGGTGATGCGTTTAAAGTCATTCAGCGCGGCGACGCCGATGTCATGATCACCGGCGGGACGGAAGCGCCGATTACGAAAATGTCGTTCGCCGGTTTTTGCGCCAATACGGCTCTTTCAACCAATCCAGATCCAAAAACGGCGAGCCGCCCATTTGACAAAAACCGCGACGGTTTCGTCATGGGTGAGGGAGCAGGCATCGTTGTTCTTGAGGAATTGGAGCACGCGTTGCGCCGCGGCGCGAAGATTTACGCAGAAATTGTCGGTTACGGTGCGACCGCCGATGCGTACCATATCACCGCGCCGGCTCCGGGCGGCGAAGGCGGCGTGCGGGCGATGCGCCAAGCGCTTCATGACGCTGGCCTGGAGCCGGAGGAGATCGATTACATCAACGCCCACGGCACGAGCACCGAGTACAATGATAAGTATGAGACGGCGGCGATCAAAGAAGTATTCGGCGATCATGCCTATAAGCTCGCCGTCAGCTCGACGAAGTCGATGACTGGGCATTTGCTCGGGGCGACCGGCGCGGTGGAAGCGATTTTCTCCGTGCTGGCGATCCGCGACGGCATCATTCCGCCGACGATCAACTACGAAACACCGGATCCGGAATGCGACCTCGACTATGTGCCGAATGAAGCGCGCAAGCAAGACGTGCGTGCGGTCTTAAGCAACTCATTTGGATTTGGCGGCCATAATGCGACATTGATTTTTAAAAAATATGTGTAATGGATGAAAAGGAGAGCCTTGGTTGAGCAGAGCTGAAAACGCGTGACTAACGGCGGGTTCGGTTCAGCGTCAGGCTCTCTTTTTTGTTTTGTTTCACCGTCTTTTCCCTGCCGACATAACGTAAGAGAAAAGGAGGGAAAAGCGATGGGATTGCTTCCGACCGATCGATGGCTTGAAGAGGATGAAGGCGATCCGCTCCGGTTGTGCGCACGGTTGGCGCCGCTTTTTGGCAAGATGCCGGCGCGTGAGATTTACAGCTATTTACGGCTGTATGGCATGTACCGAAGCACTCGGCAGGCCGAGCGGCTTTTGCCGGAGATGAAAGAGCGCCGTCTTTGGGAACGTCTTGGCCGTTTGTATGAACGGCAACGGGGGATATGGAAGGGACCGGACGTTCCGGTATTTTTGCTGCCGGCCGATGACGAAAACCGGAAGCTTGTGCGCGAATTCCAAGGAAAAGGCGGGGTGGCGTTTGCTGATAAATTGTTTTTCTTCTTGCTGCCGGATCATGGCGACGAGGAGATCGCCGCGTTGGTGGCGCATGAATACAACCATGTATGCCGTCTCAAGCAGTTGCCGAACGAAGGCGAAGATGCGACGTTGCTGGATGCAGTCGTTATGGAAGGATTGGCGGAGCATGCCGTCGCCGAGACAGTCGGCGTCAAGCAGTGTGCGGGATGGACGAAGTATTACACCGATCGGGAGATGGAACGGTTTTGGCGGCGTTATATTGTCCCGAACCAACATTTGCCCGTTTCGCATCCGCATACTTCCCGCATTTTGTACGGGCTTGGATGGCATCCGAAAATGGGGGGCTATGCCGTTGGGTATGCCATCATCCGTCGTTGCCTAGAAAGAGGCTATTCGCTCGCCCAATTGATGAAGATGGAAGCGAAAGACATCGCGGAGTTGGCGGGCTTTTCAGGCAAACAGCAAGGAGCGTCTTAGCTCGAAACCGCATGGCGACCGCCGCTGTCCGGTTATCACAAGAATCTTAGGGGCATCGGGCGCAAACAGGCATGTTGTCCATGGCGCCGACATATATGTAGAACAAGGACGTGGACAAGAAGGAAGGGAAAGCCCGGTGGTCCGCCTGTTTTTTTATTTGGTCGGTTTCGGTTTTTCAGTCGTCGGCGGCATGATGGTGATCGCCTATTTGAACATCATCACTCCAGAGCGTGGTTTTAGCGAATACTTATCTTATATTTCGACAAGGGTGGAATGTTATTTATTCCCTATTGGCCTTCTTTTGATGTGGGGGAGCTTGACGTTTCCAAGCCGCAGCCCCTAGAGGGGAAAAGAGGACGAAATGGAATAAAATTCTCCCCCTCTGCCTATACTGATGGACAAACACGTCTGGAAGTGAGGGGTCTCGCATGCTTTATCTGCACGACATTTGGGTCAACTGGTTTGAAGGAGAAGAGAACGGATACAACGTCTGCCATTTCCATGAATGGCGCAAGGACGATCAAATCGAGCTGCTCGACCAAGTGCCGCTGTTAAAAGTATCCCCGGCCCTGTTTCATTACATTGAAAACAGCTTGTCCGATCTTCCAAAACCGCTGCTAGACGATGTACATCAGAAGGCGTATGTCCGCAAAAACCATGAACGCATTCAGCTGGACTATTGTTTCGTTGTCACGGACGGCGCCGGCGTTTTGGCTGTCGATACAATCGGTTATCAAATCCCGATTCGCAAAAGCCGTCTCATTCCGCGTCAGGAACAACTCGTCTACGAAATGGCGGCCGAAGCGGAGGAACGGGACTATCCGCTGCCGAGGTATGAAAAAGAATACCACATTTTATCGCCGGCTCCGGAACTGATGTGCGGACTCACGCGCAAAGAGCGGCAGTTGAAACAGCTGTTGTTTATGGCGCTTGACCAGCTTTATTCGACAAAAAATGCTGCCCAGATGCGCTATTGGTATACGGAATGGGCGCCGGAAAAATACGCCGCTATTCAAAAAATGTCTTTTGATGAAGCGTGGGAACAATTGTATAACGAGACGAAATACGGGTGGTCCGAACGGCATGAGCAGCTGTGCGAAAACTTGATCAAAGGGCAGCCATTTTTCGAAAAACTGTGGGAAATGGAGCAAGAACCAAAAGTCAATTAAAAAACGGGCCAAGGCGATAGGCGCCTGCCCGTTTTTGTATGGCTTCGCTGGATGCGGCTATTTACCGCCGCCGCCCGAGCCCCATGGCTTGCTCCATTTTGCGCACCATTTCCGATGCAACCCGATTTGCTTTTTCCGCCCCTTCATCCAACACGCGGTCAAGCTCCTCGCTTTCCATCCAATGGTGATACCGCTCTTGAATCGGTCGAAGCGTTTCGATGACGACTTGAGCGAGGTCTGCTTTGAAGACGCCGTATCCTTTTCCTTCGTATTGCCGCTCCAACTCCTCGATCGATTGACCGGATAGGGTCGAATAAATATTGAGCAAGTTCGAAATGCCTGGCTTCGCTTCTTTGTCGTAGCGAATCGTTCCTTCCGAGTCGGTGACCGCGCTTTTGATCTTCTTCTCGATCGTTTTCGCATCGTCAAGCAGTGTGATGTACGCTTTCGGGTTGGGGTCGGATTTGCTCATTTTTTTCGTCGGGTCGACAAGCGACATGATGCGGGCGCCGACTTTCGGAATGCGCGCCTCAGGGATCGTGAACAGCTCGCCATACCGTTTGTTGAAGCGCTCGGCCAGATCCCGCGTCAATTCGATATGCTGCTTTTGATCATCGCCGACCGGGACGATGTCGGTGTTATAAAGCAAAATGTCAGCGGCCATCAGCGGCGGGTACGTGAGCAGTCCGGCGCTGACCGCCTCTTTGCCGGCCGATTTTTCTTTAAATTGCGTCATCCGCTCAAGTTCGCCGATATAAACGATGCACTGCAGCATCCAAGCGGCTTGAGCGTGCGCCGGCACTTCTGACTGGATGAACAACGTCGCTTGCGTCGGGTCGATGCCGACTGCTAAATACAAAGCGGCGAGGCGGCGGATGTTTTGCCGCAGTTCGTGTGGGTCTTGCCAAACGGTAATGGCGTGTTGGTCAACGATGCAAAAATAGCAGTTGTATTCATGCTGCAGCTCGACAAACTGCCGCAGCGCCCCGATGTAGTTGCCAAGGGTGATGACGCCGCTTGGCTGAATGCCGGAAAAAATGGTTTTCATCGATCTTCACTCCCTCAAGCAAAAAATAAAAAAGGCCCTGCCAGCCCTCTGATAGGGACGGTAGGACCGCGGTGCCACCCTACTTATTGCGCCGACAAGCGCAATCGCTCAGCCCATGCTTAGCGCATGGCCCCCTGTAACGCGGGGAAACGTCCTCGCCTACTGCGTCGCCGGTTCGGCGGGAAGCTCGAAAGCCCATTCCATATGGCTAGCCGCTTGTTCGCACCGTCCACAAGCTCTCTGAAGGCATCGCCAATATGTACTCTTCTTTCTCATCGCTCGGTTGATCCTAGATTTGCCTTATATTATACGGAAAACATTCAGCTGTTGCAACCTTATTGCACGGCATATCCGGCGGCAATCATCGCCAGAAACAGAAGCAGACCAGAAAAGAGAAGCGGATACGTGATGGCGAAACGCCGCGGACCGAGCAGCTCATCCGATTCATGTTCTGCTGCCGCTTCCTCAAGATACCGCTCCACCTTCGTTCGATTCCTGCGCAATCGGCGAAACCCGTATGCGAATCCGCTGAAAAACCCGCGTTCATAAACAAACAAAAGCCCGCCAAGCGACAGAGGCAAAAGGGAGAGCAAAAACGAAACGTTAATAAAGGCCACCGTACTCCATGCTCCTTGCCCTATTACGATGAGTGCGCTTGCCGCCAGCATCGCGGCGACGAGCCATCCAGTCCGCACAGCCGTTTGTTTCATATCGTCTGTTCCCGCCTTTCCCTTCTCACTGCTTATTTTATCATAAATCATGTGGGCGGGAAGATTGTCAAAATTATTAACAAAATTATATTGAAAAATATAGAAGAAACCTGGAAGTTCAGGAGAGATTTGCTTCGAAGCTGAAAGGAAGGGCAAAAAAATTATATTGTAAGCGTTTTCTTTTTTCTGTAGGCAGAAATTTTTTGTTTACAATTGTGGCAAAAGTCGTTACAATGCAGGTGTAAATGCAATCCGATCCTCATCCCGTTTGTAAGTAGTTTGAAATTTTTTTATTTAAGAAAATAAAAAAATCCTTTTCAAATATACTAACACAGGATATAATAAGCGATGTAAGTACAATCTTCTGAAATCAAATGGTTCAGAAGATTTGTAATACGCTACATAAATTTTAAGGGGGGTTTTTTAGTGAAGAAGCGATTCTCTTTCTTCCTCGTCCTGCTTCTCGCGCTGTCGACGTTTTTAGCGGCGTGCGGCGGAGGCGGGGACGATAATGCCCAAGGCGGCGAAAAGCCAGCCGAGAAGAAAGAGCAAGTATTGAACTTGCTTGAAACATCAGAGATTCCATCGCTTGATCCGGCGCTCGCTACGGACCAAGTATCGTTCATCGTTTTGAACAACGTCATGGAAGGTCTTTACCGTTTAGGGAAAGACAATAAGCCTGTGCCAGGGGTAGCGGAAAGCTACACGGTAAGCGAAGACGGCAAAACGTATACGTTTAAGCTTCGTCAAGATGCGAAATGGTCAAACGGCGATCCGGTGACGGCGCACGACTTCGTGTTCGCATGGAGACGAGTGCTTGACCCGAAAACGAAAGCGGAGTATGCGTACATTATGTACGACATTAAAAATGCTGCAGCAGTCAATACGGGCAAATTGCCAGTTGACCAGCTCGGCGTCAAAGCTCTCGATAATTACACGCTCCAAGTCGAGCTTGAAAACCCGATTCCGTATTTCATCAGCTTGACGGTATTCGGTACGTTCATGCCGCAAAACGAAAAATTCGTTAAAGCCCAAGGCGACAAATACGGTTTGGAAGCCAATACGACGCTGTACAACGGCCCGTTCGTCTTAAGCGAATGGAAGCATGAGCAAGGCTGGACGTATGCGAAAAACCCGAACTACTGGGATAAAGATACGGTCAAGCTGGAAAAAATCAACGTCAAAGTCGTAAAAGAGACCGCAACAATGGTAAACCTTTACGACACGAAAAAAGCGGATCGCGTTATCCTAAGTGCGGAGTTTGTTGATAAATATAAAAAAGACAAAAATTTCCACACGTATCTTGAACCATCGATTTTCTGGCTGCGCATGAACACGAAGAAAGAACCGTTGAACAACGTCAACGCTCGCAAAGCGATCGCGATGGCTATCGATAAAGAGGCGATGGTGAACACGTTGTTCAACAACGGCTCGGTTGTGGCCAACTATGCGGTTCCGAAAGACTTCGTCACCGGTCCGGACGGCAAAGACTTCCGTGACGCTAACGGCGATTTAGTGTCGTACAATGTGGACGAAGCGAAAAAATTGTGGGAGCAAGCGAAAAAAGAGCTTGGCAAAGATAAATTCACTATTGAATTGTTAAACTATGACNACGACGTCGCGAAGAAAGTCGGCGAATACTTAAAAGAACAGCTTGAAAAGAACTTGCCTGGCCTTACGGTCAACATTAAACAACAGCCGTTCAAACAAAAACTTGAGCTAGAAAGCAATATGCAGTATGAACTATCCTTCTCTGGCTGGGGTCCGGACTATCAAGACCCGATGACGTTCCTTGATCTGTGGACGACAAATAACCCGCACAACCAAACGGGCTGGTCGAATGCTGAATATGACAAGCTGATTAAAGATGCGAAAACGACGCTGCTTGGCGACTTGCAAGCCCGTTGGGACGCAATGTTGAAAGCAGAAAAAATCCTCTTTGAAGAAATGCCAATTGCTCCGCTGTATCAACGCGGCCGTGCGTATTTGCAACGTGAATACGTAAAAGACATTGTTATTCATTCATTTGGTGGAGATTATAGCTATAAATGGGCGTATATCGAGTAACCGTTCTCTAGGAGGTGCGGAGGAGAGTATATGCAAGGGCATATACTCTCCTTTTGCCTGCCAAGGCGAAAAATGTCGAAAAAACTTGAAGATTGAAATACCATTGGTATTAAACAGGAAATAAACAGAGGAGGTGCAGCCATGGCGCGGTATACGATTCAGCGGCTCGTATATATGGTGATTACGCTGTTTATTATTGCGACCGTGACGTTCTTTTTGATGAAGCTGTTGCCCGGTTCGCCGCTGCAAAACCAAGAAAAATTGACCCCAGAGCAGCGAGCCATCATTTTGAAAGAATATGGGCTCGACAAACCAGTGCCTGTCCAATACGTTCAATATTTAGGCAACTTGTTAAAAGGAGATTTGGGTGTTTCGTTCCAGTATGACAACCGGCCGGTAACAGAGTTGATCGGCGACCGGATCGGCCCGTCGGCCCAGCTTGGGTTCCAGGCGATCGTCTTGGGCACGCTCGTCGGTTTAGTGCTCGGCATTTTGGCGGCTATTCGCCATAACAGTTGGGGAGATTATACAGCCACGGTCATTGCAGTCATCGGGATTTCCGTTCCGTCGTTCGTGTTGGCCGGATTTCTGCAGTATTTCATCGGTGTTAAACTGCAATGGCTGCCGGTCGCGTTTTGGGAAGGGTTTAAGTATACGATTATGCCGACGTTGGCGCTGTCTGTCGGCGTCATTGCCAACACCGCCCGCTTTATGCGTACGGAAATGCTTGAGGTGCTGTCATCCGATTATATTTTAACAGCCCGCGCGAAAGGGATTAGCAATGCGGGGGTCATCATCAAGCATGCGATCCGCAACTCGCTCATTCCAGTTATCACAATTCTCGGACCGATGGCGGTCAACTTAATGACGGGAACGCTCGTCATCGAGAAAATTTTTGCCGTTCCCGGTCTCGGCGAGCAGTTTGTCCGTTCGATCGAGCTGAACGACTACCCTGTCATTATGGGCACTACGTTGTTTTATTCGGCGTTATTGATTTTTGTCATTTTTATCGTTGATATTCTCTATGGGATTGTCGACCCACGCATTCGTTTAGCGGGAGGGAAAAAATGATGGCGAAACAACAATACGACCAGCTTTCACCGGAATGGTTTCAGCCCGCCCCGCCGAACGTCGGCGAGCAGGAAAAAATCAGCCGCCCAAGTTTGACGTTTTGGCATGACGCTTGGCTTCGCCTGCGCGAAAACAAAGCGGCGATTGCCGGGCTGACCATGATTATCATTTTAGCGTTATTGGCGATTTTTGCCCCAATGGCAAGTGAACGTTCCTATAAAGAGCAAAACTTAAGCCATGCGAAACTGCCGCCCAAAGTTCCGGTGTTGGAGCATATTAGCTGGCTGAATTTAGACGGGAAGGACGCCAATGGCGTTGATGTATATAAACAGCGCGGCGTGAAAGAGTACTATTGGTTTGGCACCGACGATTTAGGCCGCGACCTGTGGGTGAGAACATGGTATGGCACGCGCATCTCGCTGTACATCGGTTTGTTGGCCGCGTTGATCGATTTGTTCATCGGCATTGCCTATGGCGGCATTTCCGGCTATTATGGCGGCCGGGTCGACAATGTGATGCAGCGGATCATCGAAATTTTAAACGGGATTCCGTATTTGATCGTCGTCATTTTATTTATCTTAATTTTTGAGCCGGGGATTATTTCGATCACGCTGGCGATGGTCATCACCGGCTGGACGACGATGGCGCGCATTGTCCGCGGGCAAATATTGAAGCTAAAAAATATGGAATATGTGCTGGCCGCACGGACGCTCGGGGCGTCTAATTCACGGCTTATTTTTAAACATTTAATCCCGAACGTGATGGGGCCGATCATTATTACGACCATGTTTACGATTCCTACGGCGATTTTTACCGAGGCGTTTTTAAGTTTTATCGGTCTTGGCATCCGTCCGCCGGAAGCGTCGCTCGGTTCGCTCGTCAGCGAGGGATTTAAGTCGATTCAGACATATCCGCATTTGATTATTATCCCATCGATTGTCATCAGCTTGCTCATTTTAAGCTTTAACTTAGTGGCCGACGGGCTGCGCGATGCGCTCGACCCGAAAATGCGCAAATAACGGACGGAAGGGGTGAAAAGAATGGAAAAGATTTTACAGGTGAACGATTTGCACATCTCCTTCGACATTCATGCCGGTGAAGTGCAGGCCGTCCGCGGCGTCACCTTTGATTTGTACAAAGGAGAAACGCTGGCGATCGTCGGCGAGTCAGGGTCTGGGAAATCAGTGACTTCAAAAGCGTTGATGCGCCTGTTGCCGACACCGCCGAGCCGGATTAAGCAAGGGGAAATTTTATTTGAAGGAAAAGACTTGACCAAGCTGTCGGAGAAAGAGATGCAATCGATCCGCGGTGCGGAAATTTCAATGATTTTCCAAGATCCGATGACGTCGCTCAATCCGACGATGACGATTGGGAAACAAATTATGGAAGCGATTTTAAAGCATCAAAAGCTGTCGAAAGATGAAGCGCGCAAACGGGCGATTGAACTATTGCAGCTGGTCGGCATTAAAAACGCCGAGCTGCGCATGAAGCAATACCCGCACCAATTTTCCGGCGGGATGCGCCAGCGTGTTGTCATCGCCATCGCCTTGGCGTGCAATCCGAAAATTTTGATCGCCGATGAACCGACGACAGCGCTTGATGTGACGATTCAGGCGCAAATTTTGGAGTTGATGAAAGACATTCAGAAAAAGCTCGGCATGTCGATTATTTTCATCACCCATGATTTAGGGGTCGTCGCCAACATGGCCGACCGAGTGGCCGTGATGTATGCCGGGAAAATCGTGGAGATCGGCACGGTGGATGAAATTTTTTACAATCCGAAACATCCGTACACGTGGGGATTGCTGGCCTCGATGCCGAGCCTTGATCATAAAGATACGGAGCTGTATTCGATTCCGGGTTCGCCGCCGGATTTGTTAAATCCGCCAAAAGGCGATGCGTTTGCGCCGCGCAATCCGTATGCGCTCAAAATTGACTATGAGCTCGAGCCGCCGATGTTCCAAGTGTCTGATACGCACTATGCGGCGACATGGCTGTTGCATGAAATGGCGCCGAAAGTGGAACCGCCGGCTATCGTGCGTGAACGGATGAAACGGTTTGCTGACATCGTCGCCCGGAAAGGAGGAAAACCGCGTGGCTAGACAAAAGCTGCTTGAGGTCAAAAATTTGAAACAGTATTTCCCAGCTGGACGCGGTCAGGTGGTGAAAGCAGTCGACGGCGTCACCTTTGACATTTATAAAGGTGAAACGTTCGGCCTTGTCGGCGAGTCGGGCTGCGGCAAGTCGACAACGGGGCGGACGATCATCCGGCTGTACGAAGCGACGGAAGGAGAAGTGCTGTTTAACGGCGTCAATGTGCACGGCAAAAAATCAAAAAAAGAGCTGAAAGAGTTAAATCGGAAAATGCAGATGATTTTCCAA
>NZ_LDPD01000010.1:35785-41792 GCF_001026865.1 Geobacillus sp. ZGt-1
GTCGTTGAATCCGCGGATGACGGTCGCGGATATTATCGCTGAGGGCATCGACATCCATGGGCTGGCGAAAACGAAAGAAGAACGGATGCAACGCGTGTATGAATTGCTTGAGACGGTTGGCTTGAACCGCGAGCATGCCAGCCGCTACCCGCATGAGTTTTCCGGCGGTCAGCGCCAGCGGATCGGCATCGCCCGGGCGCTTGCCGTCGAGCCGGAATTCATCATCGCCGATGAGCCGATTTCGGCGCTTGACGTTTCCATTCAGGCGCAAGTCGTGAACTTATTGAAGCGCCTGCAGCGTGAAAAAGGGTTGACGTACTTGTTTATTGCCCATGACTTGTCGATGGTCAAATACATCAGCGACCGGATCGGCGTCATGTATTTCGGGAAAATGGTCGAGCTCGCTGAATCGGAAGAGCTGTACCGCAATCCGATCCACCCATACACGAAGGCGCTCTTGTCGGCCATTCCGCTTCCGGATCCGGAAACGGAGCGGACGCGCAAGCGGATCGTTTACGACCCGGCGCAACATGGCTACAAAGATGGAGAGGAACTTGAATTCCGTGAAATTACGCCTGGCCATTTTGTGCTTTGTTCGGAGGAAGAGTATAAGCGGTATCGGGCGATGTATGCCTAGCAGAATAGAAAAGAGCGCCGCTCCTTCATCGCCGCATGATGCGAACGGTGAAAGAGGCGGCGCCCACCTATGCGCCTGTCTTGGCGCGTTATTTTTTTCCCCCGACGACTTTCCATCCTTGTTGGATGCGGCGAGAGGCCTCGACATGCTTTCCACTTTTGTTTCGGCCGAACATCCGCTCTCCGATCGTGTTGCTGATGTTTCCCATCAATGCGGTGAGGACGACGATCAATGCCGAAGCAATGGCAAAGTCGATGAAATAGCCGGCCATCGGTTCTTCCTCCCTTTTCCTTTTCTACTTTGATTGTAGAGGATTTGCCTTTACTTTGGAAGAGGAAAGAAAATTGCATTTATCATCGAAAAACTATATCTTTCTTGGCCGATGTATTGTATAATATATCATGTTAAAGTCATTTCAATTTGCAAACGATTGGCAAAGCGGCTGATCGCCAGACTGGCGTCCAGGCCGTGTCGCTATGCTGTCAGACGTCAAACCGGCATAGCGGTGCACGTCTGTCGTCTGACGGACGAGGGAAGCAAGGGATTCCTTGTCAAAAGGAGTGATCGAAGTGGTCAAGCTATACACATCACCGAGCTGCACGTCATGCCGGAAGGCGAAGGCGTGGCTCGAGAAGCACAATATTCCTTATGTCGAGCGCAATATTTTCTCCGAACCGCTCACGGTCGAGGAGATTAAAGAAATTTTNCGGATGACGGAAACGGGGACGGATGAAATCATTTCGACCCGTTCAAAAGTGTTCCAAAAGCTGAACATCAACTTGGAAACGTTGCCGCTGCAAGATTTGTACGAACTCATTCAAAAAAACCCAGGCATTTTGCGCCGGCCGATCATCATTGATGAAAAGCGGCTTCAAGTCGGCTACAACGAAGATGAAATCCGCCGCTTTCTGCCGCGCAAAGTGCGGGCGTATCAGCTTCGTGAAGCGCAGCGGCTGGTGAACGGGTAATAAAAAAACTTCTACATGGTCTGCCATGTAGAAGTTTTTTATCATTTGCTTTATGCGGCGCGCGACCGGCGGTGGGCCGCCAAGCCGAGCAAAACGGCAAGAACGGCCGCCGCCATTGGAAACAGCGCCTCCCCATTCGGGGGGTAAAACGGGCGCAACCGCTCTTCGGCAGCGATCATCTTTCCAGCGGTGTACGCCAAGAGGGCGCCGCCGGCATAAATGAGAATCGGGAACCGTTCCATGGCATAAAGGATGATTTTGCTGCCTAAAATGATGATAGGAACGGAACAGAGAAAACCGAACACAACAAGTCCGATATGGCCTTGAGCCGCTCCAGCGATGGCGATGACGTTGTCAAGACCCATGGCGACATCGGCGGCGACGATCGTCTGGATGGCTTTCCAAAGCGACGGTTCGGCTTTGATCATAGTCGGTTTTTCGTCTTTTTGCCCGATCAGTTTCAAGGCGATCCAAAAGAGGACGACGCCTCCAGCGAGCTGCAAGAACGGAATCGTCAACAGCCAAACGACGGCCACCGTCAAGACAATGCGAACAGCGATCGCCAGCGCGGTGCCGACAATGATGGCCACATTCCGCTTTTGTTCCGGCAAGTTGCGGCTTGCCAGCGCAATGACAACCGCATTGTCCCCGCCAAGAATGACATCAATGCCGATAATCAGCAAGATGGAAACGATGTATTCATCCACCATAGGCGTCCCTCATTCCGTCCGTGTTCATCATCATTATAGTAGGGCATGGCCGGTTTCATAACCAATTTTTAAAAATGCGTTTTTTTATTTCCCTTCTTTCGCTTTTTATCATAAAATAAAAGTACAAGATCATAAGTTTTGATTTAAATAGTTTCAGGGGCACAATCCCTTCCTTTTTTATTTCTCTGTTTTAGAAGGGAGAGTTGAGAAATGGAAATCGAACGCATCAATGAACATACGGTGAAGTTCTACATTTCCTATGTTGATATAGAGGAGCGCGGCTTTGACCGCGAGGAAATTTGGTACAATCGGGAACGAAGCGAAGAATTATTTTGGGAAATGATGGATGAAGTTCACGGGGAAAGCGATTTTTCGCTCGATGGCCCGCTTTGGATCCAAGTGCAGGCGCTCGAAAAAGGGCTTGAAGTCGTCGTGACGAAAGCGCAGTTGTCCAAAGACGGAAGCAAGCTCGAGCTGCCGCTTCCAGAAGAGAAATGGCGCGAGTTTTCGCTGTCAGCTGGTGAAAAGGTGGAATCGCTGTTCGGCCACCATTTCCACTTTGGTCAAAACGGGGACGCCGAGGAGAGAGAAGAGCAAGATGTCCTTCAATTCATCCTTTCGTTCAAGGATATCGAGGATGTCATTTCCTTGGCCCATCGCGCTGACTTCTCTCGGTTGTCGAATCGCCTGTTCCAATTTGAAGGCCGCTATTACTTGTTCGTGGAGTTTGACGAGCGCTACACCGAGCAGGAAGTGGACAATATGCTCAGCCTTCTGTTGGAATACGGAAGCGATTCCCAGCTGACGATTTATCGACTTGAAGAATACGGGACTGAAATTATGGGCGACAATGCACTCGAAACGATCAAAACGTATTTTCCAGCCTTATAATGTTTCCATTCCGCCGATTTCGCCGCCAGAAATCGGCGTTTTCTACGTTAGCGGAAGAAAAACGGCCATCATGAAGAGCCGGGTGGAGGGGTTTTGTTGCGAAACACATCGAGAGTGGCGATTCTCGTCGTCATTGTCGGCGCGTTGCTGGCATTGACGAACGGGTTTTGGGAAGGGAAGCTGCTTGGTCTTTTCAGCGTATTGATGTCTTGTTCCGTCATCTTTATTGCGCTGGTCATTTCTCTTGAGAATCGAAAGCCGGCGCAGACGATCGCTTGGCTGGCGGTGCTGGGGAGCTTTCCGATTGTCGGCTTTTTGTTTTATTTATTGTTCGGACGCAACTATTGGCAACAACGGCGCTATAAAAAGAAAGCCGATTTTGATGAGGCGGTGCTGCTCAAGTTTCAAGAGCCGTCGCCGATTGCCGTCGAGCGGCTGCCGATGGCGCCCCATCAGCGTCCGCTTTTGCGCCTTGCTTATCGCATCGGCCAGCATCCGGTTTCACTTGCTTCGCAGACGGCGGTGTTGACGAACGGAGAGGAGACATTTTCTTCTATTTTTGCTGAACTGGAAAAAGCGGAACACCATATTCATTTAGAATATTATATTGTCCGTCATGATGAAATCGGCCAACAGTTGAAGCGCGTCTTGATGGAAAAAGCGCGTCAAGGTGTGCGCGTCCGTTTTTTGTACGACGCCGTTGGAAGTTGGAAGTTGTCAAACGCCTATATCGAGGAGCTGCGCGCGGCTGGAGTCGAGATGATCCCGTTTTCACCAGTGCGCCTCCCGTTTTTAAGCAACCAAATCAATTTCCGCAATCACCGAAAGATCATTGTCATCGATGGAGGCGTCGGCTTTGTCGGCGGGCTGAACATCGGAGATGAGTATTTAGGAAAAAACAAATATTTCGGATTTTGGCGCGATACGCACTTATTGATCCGCGGTGAAGCCGTCCGGACGCTCCAGCTCATTTTTTTGCAAGATTGGTATTACATGACGGGAGAACGCTTGTTGACGCCGGACTATTTGTCGCCGCCGCTCATCGTCGAGGAAGGGCAAGGCGGGGTGCAGCTCATTGCCGGCGGTCCGGACCAAAAGTGGGAAGTGATCAAACAGCTGTATTTTGCCATGATTACGTCGGCCAAACGGTCGATTTGGGTTGCCTCGCCGTACTTTGTGCCGGATGAAGACATTTTGACGGCGCTCAAAGTGGCGGCGTTAAGCGGCATCGATGTTCGCCTGCTGGCGCCAAAGCGTCCGGATAAAAAAATTGTCTTTTACGCTTCGCGCTCGTATTTTCCCGAGCTGCTCGAGGCTGGGGTGAAAATTTACGAGTATGAGAAAGGGTTTTTGCACAGCAAAGTCATCGTCGTCGATGGCGAGCTCGCCTCGATCGGCACGGCGAACATGGATATGCGCAGTTTCCATTTAAACTTTGAAGTGAACGCCTTTTTGTATTATACCGACAGCATTCATAAACTCGTCCGCGACTTTTTGGAAGATTTTCGCCACGCTTCCATGATCGACTACGAACAGTTTCAACAGCGCCCGTTCCGGGTGCGTATCGCTGAATCGGTCTCCCGGCTGTTGTCGCCTCTGTTGTAACCAACCGCTTGTAAACGCCAGTCCGCCGAATCGGCGGACTTTTTTCGACGCAGTTTGGCTTTGGGCAGGAAAACCGGCGATGGTCAACGAATAAAAGGGAAGAACCGAACGGTGAAGGGGGGCAGCAGAGAACAATTCCAGCTGTTCCCGCTCACGGACAACTATTTTTTACTGGAAAGGAAGTGATCATGTTGTTTGTCGCTCTCGCCGCTGATGGCAGGACGGTTTCGCTTGCCGGGGCGGAAAGATGGGAACGAGAGGGGCTGATGCGCCTGAAACGACAGGAACCGTTTTTTTGTCCCGCGTGCCGTCAAGAAGTGGTGCTCCGGTCGGGCCGCTACCGTTTGCCGCATTTCGCCCATCGAAAAGGGGCGGCCTGCCCGGTCGAGCACGAACCGGAGTCGGAGCGTCACTTAACTGGGAAGCGAGACTTGTTCGCGTGGCTCATTCGCCAAGGCATGGAGGCGAAGCTCGAGCCGTATTTGCCCGCCATCAAGCAGCGTCCTGACGTATTGTTCCGCCATGGCCCACACCTTTATGCCCTCGAATACCAATGTTCCACGATCGATGAATCGCTGTTTCGCGAACGCAATGACGGCTACCGTCTCCTTGGCATCCGCCCGTTGTGGGTGTTAGGAGCCCATCATTTGCGGCGTTCGCCAAAATATTCGGGGGAAGTGCAGCTCTCCCGGTTTCAATGGTTGTTTGCCCATCGCGCTCCACATTCAGTCGTTCCACATATATGGTACTACAGTCCAGAGACGAAACGCTTTATCCGTCTTTTTCGCCCGTTGCCGCTATCGGTGCAGCGAACATTGGCCGCGGTCGATTCGATTCCGCTTTCGTCGTTTTCGTTCCCCGATTGGATGGCCCCCTGCCCGCTGCCGCTTCCATCCGAGTTTTGGGAGCGATGGCTCGAACGAAAAAAACAATGGCGGCGGACGTTTCCGCTTTATCCGAACCAAACCGTGCGCCGCATTTGTGCTGATTTTTACCAGGCGGGCATCGTTCCGTCACTGTTTCCGACCGAAGCAGGCTGGCCAGTGCCGCGGGGGTATTTATGGGAGACGGCGCCGTTCATTTGGCAAACGTATGTCCTTTTGTTTCTTCTTGGAAAGACCGGACGGCCGGCAACGGCAGTATCTTTATTTCAGTGGCTCGACGACAAAATCCGCACCGGCCGCCTCGTTCCGCGC
>NZ_LDPD01000010.1:41806-44202 GCF_001026865.1 Geobacillus sp. ZGt-1
CGGCCGGGATACGTATCGTGAGGCCGTCGGCGAGTATTTGCATTGGTTGAGCCTGCTCGGCTATCTCCGCCGCGAAGAGGGCGACCAGCTTCATTTGGTGAAGCCGCTGTCGTTTCCGTCGACCGTCGATCAGATGATTCATCAAGATGCTGCGCTTCTTGAGCAAATTCACCAAACGTCGGCGCTTAGCTGCTATTGGTCAACACTTGAGTTCGGGAGAGTGGAAAAAATGAGCAGAAAACAGGAAAAGATGAACGGAATGGTGAATAATAATTCGTGTATCGATTATTTGTATAAGGAGGAATGATGACGGTGGAGGAAAAGAAAGCGAAAAAGTCGCTGCCGCTGCGAAGCGAGATTCCTGTGGAAGAAACGTGGCGGCTTGAGGACATTTTTCCCACCGATGACGCCTGGGAAGAAGAATTCAAACAAGTGAAGGCAATGATTCCAAAGCTTGGCGAATACAAAGGGCGGCTTGGCGAATCGCCGGAAGTGCTGTATGAAGCATTGCAATGCCAAGATGACGTATCGATGCGCCTCGGCAAGCTGTATACATACGCCCATATGCGCTATGATCAAGATACGACCAACTCGTTTTACCAAGGGCTCGACGCCCGGGCGAAAAGCTTGTACAGCGAAGCATCGAGCGCGATGGCGTTTATCGTGCCGGAAATTTTGGCGATCGATGAAGCGGTGCTGCGCTCGTTTTTGGAACAATACGAGCCGCTTCGCTTGTATGCGCACGCGTTAGACGAAATTACGCGCCAGCGCCCGCACGTGCTGTCGGCAGAAGAGGAGGCGATCTTGGCGCAGGCAGCCGAGGTGATGCAGGCGACATCCGACACGTTCAGCGCGTTGAACAACGCTGATTTGACGTTTCCGACGATCATCGATGAAAACGGCGAGGAAGTCGAAGTCACGCACGGCCGGTTCATCCGCTTTTTAGAAAGCACGGACCGCCGCGTCCGCCGCGATGCGTTTTACGCCGTATACCATACGTATGAGAAGTTTCAAAATACGTTCGCCAATATGCTTGCCGGCACGGTGAAAAAAGACAACTTTTTCGCCCGCATCCGCCACTACCGTTCGGCGCGAGAAGCGGCGTTGGATGCGAACAACATTCCGGAGAGCGTCTATGACAATCTAATCGCCGCGATTCACGAACATTTGCCGCTGTTGCATCGGTACGTGCGGCTGCGCAAACGAGTGCTTGGGCTTGATGAGCTGCATATGTACGATTTGTACACGCCGCTTGTGCAAGAAGTGAAAATGGAAGTGACGTACGAGGAAGCGAAGCAATATATGCTTGAAGGGCTCGCGCCGCTTGGCGAGGAATATGTGGCGATCGTGAAAGAAGGTCTTGACAACCGTTGGGTCGATGTGCGCGAAAACAAAGGAAAGCGAAGCGGCGCCTATTCGTCGGGAGCGTACGGCACCCATCCGTACATTTTGCTCAACTGGCAGGACAATGTGAACAATTTGTTTACACTTGTGCATGAGTTTGGCCATTCGGTGCACAGCTACTATACGCGCAAAACGCAGCCGTATCCATATGCGCATTATTCAATTTTCGTCGCCGAAGTGGCGTCGACGTGCAATGAGGCGCTGTTGAACGACTACTTGCTGAGAACGATCGATGATGAGAAAAAGCGGCTCTATTTGCTCAACCATTATCTTGAGGGGTTCCGCGGCACGGTTTTTCGCCAGACGATGTTCGCGGAGTTTGAGCATTTGATCCATTTGAAGGCGCAACAAGGCGAAGCGTTGACGGCCGAAACGTTGAGCGCCCTTTATTACGACTTAAATAAAACGTATTTTGGCGATGATATTGTCGTGGACAAAGAAATCGGCCTCGAGTGGGCGCGCATTCCGCATTTTTATTACAACTACTACGTGTACCAATACGCAACCGGCTTCAGCGCGGCGACTGCACTCAGTAAACAAATTTTGGAAGAAGGCGAACCGGCGGTGAGACGGTACATCGACTTTTTGAAAGCCGGCAGCTCTGATTACCCGATTGAAGTGTTGAAAAAAGCCGGCGTCGACATGACGAGCGCCGAGCCGATCCGCCAAGCGTGCCAAGTGTTTGCGGAGAAGCTTGATGAGATGGAACGGCTGCTTGAGAAATGAAACGAATGCGGCGCTACAGCCGCATTCGTTTGGACGGAAATCCACGAAACTGATGGCGGCGGTTCCATGTCGCTGCCAATCCAAGCAAGGAGAGAAACAAAAGCGGCATGGTCGCCCAAAGCGGAAGGAGCTGCATGAGGCCCAACAAGTTCAGAATAAAGGCGGCAGTGGATGCCGCCGCCCAAAGGGATAAGACGATGCGCTGCTTCATGGCGATGGCCACCTCTTCCCATTTGCTTTAGTTGATGGCTCTTCACCACAACATG
>NZ_LDPD01000010.1:44307-68893 GCF_001026865.1 Geobacillus sp. ZGt-1
ACAACTTTTGGTGAAGAGCCTAGTTGATTATATGCTGTTTGTCTGCCTGATCATGACGCAGGGCGAATTATGACAATAATGTGAACAAACGAGCAAACGGGTTGCCAATTTAGTTGGACGTTTGGTAAGATAAAAACGTGAACGGAAGACAAAACCTGATACCCCTTTGTTTGACCGTGAACAATTTCTCCCATCCCCTTTGTTGTCTTGGCAACAAGAAAAAGCCCGGCGTCAGCCGGGCTTTTTCTTGCGCCCATCCCTGCTGCTAGGGACGGGAATCATCGATATAGCGCCAAAATGTTCCGTGTTTGACGGGCACCCGCTCCACTTTTTGCTTTAGCTGCAGCTTTTTCATTTCCGTTTCCGCTTCTTGGATCGTCCAGTTGTACACAACGGCAACTTCCTTTGTGGCGACGAATTTAAAATGGCTTAAAAATGATTCCAGCGGAGGAGGAGAGGACGGTTCAGGATGGAAGCCGAGCATTTCAGCGATCAATTCGACGTAGATGTCGTACGGATAGCATCCGGAAATTTTAATGCCTTCGTCTTCAATGTTTTCATTAAACAACACAAGCGTCGGAATTTCGTCAACGTCCATTTCCGAGGTGATTTTTAAATCGCATTGGAACGCTTTCGCCGCTCCCGGCGAGTGCATGTCGCGCAAAAATTCATCGACATCCAAGCCCGCTTTGACGGCGCATTCGGCGAGCACCGACAAATCGGCGACATTTTGTTTTTCGAGAAAGAGCTGTTCTTGCAGCTTGCGCAAAAAGCGAAGGCCAGCCCGCTTTCCTTGCATTTCCGCCGCTTTAATGGCGAGCGATGGGGCGAACGGGCTCGAAATCGGGTTTTCGAGCCAAACGCTGCCGTCGCATGACATGCCGGTGCGGTTCGCCGCCCACTCCCACGCTTTGGCCATTGCCTCCGGCTTCGTTCCTTTGCGCGCGCTCCATGTCGCCCATGTTCCGCTCAATATGTGCCTTAAGGTAAAAAAACGGCCGTATTCGATCGTCAGTTTTTTGATGACTGGTTCAAGCCCCCAGCATTCCGGGCATAAAGGATCGATAAACAAATACAGCTCGAGCGGTTTGTTCGTGTTGCCTAGCGGCTGGGAAGGGTAGCAAGTTGATGTCGTCTTCCCAGCAAACTTCTCACTCAAGGGTATGCTCCTTTCTGTCCAGATGATCTGGGGGTATTGACCATATGATGGGCGGTGAGTACGAGCCGGTGATAAAACTGTTCGCGCGCCGGCCCGGACAAGCCGATTTCGTCCATGGCTGCCCGCATGCAGGCAAGCCACGCTTCCGCCCGCTTCGGCGTGATTTCAAAGCGGAGATGGCGCGCCCTCAGCATGGGGTGTCCATGCTCTGCCGTGTAAAGAGGGGGGCCGCCTAAATATTGTGTTAAAAACTGTTTTTGCTTGCGGGCGGTTTCCGTCAAATCGTCAGGGAAAATGGGCCGCAAGTCCGGATGCGCGGCCACGCGACGGTAAAATGCTTCGACAAGTTTCGCAACCGTCTCCTCTCCGCCGATCGCCTCATAAAGAGTTTGCCATTGTTCACCCATCGCGGATGCTCCTTTTGTTTGAAAATCATTCGTTGTCGTTTGATTGCTATTTTATCAACAGCACGCATGGATCTCAAACAAAGTGACTCGAGCGCCGCTCGTTTATGTGCGGTAGCTTTTCAACACGCGTTCGACATACGCCCGCGTTTCGGCAAATGGCGGCACGCCCCCATAGCGGTCGACGTGCCCGGGCCCGGCGTTGTAGGCGGCTAAGGCGAGAGTGATATTGCCGCNGTACCGGTCAAGGAGCTGGCGCAAATATTTTACGCCGCCGTCGATGTTTTGCGCCGGATCAAGCGGGTTGTTGACGCCGAGCATTTTTGCCGTGCTTGGCATGAGCTGCATGAGTCCAAGCGCTCCAGCCGGGCTTTTCGCATCGGGACGGAAATTTGACTCATGGCGAATGACGGCGCGGATGAGCTGCGGGTCAACATCGTATTTTTCCGCTGCCGCCGCGATTAAAGCATCGATGGAAGAAGATGAGTTGGTTGCAGCACCCGCTTCATGTTCGAGCGGGGCGCTGCGATGGCCGGCGGGCGCCGGGGGCTGACCGCTTAGGGCAGCTTGAGGCGCCTCGGCAGAAGATTCCTCACCGCGGCTGAGAGATTCGGCAAGCAAGCTTGAAAACAAGGATGGCACCGGCGATGGCAACAGGCTGGAGCGTCCGGGTGAGAACGCATTGAGCGCCTGCCATTCGATGAGCAGCTTTAATGGCGAAACGGTCATCGTCTTTCCTCCATTTCTTTCATGCGGGCGTAAAAGCGGGCGATTTTGTTTGGCGCCGGGCGGCGCGGGATGCCGAGCGCCTCAAGCAGGCGCAAAAACCGCTTTTCACCCGCTTCCACGTGATCCACTTCATATTCAAGTTCGTAATCTTCGCTTTGCAAGTAACAGTTATGGTCAAGGCATAGCGTGCCGCCTTCATGCGGCCATTCGGCTCGGTCGGTGACAAGGGAGCCAAAGCAGTGCACCTCGTGTGGGTTGATGCCCAGTTCTGCAAGCAAATCGGCGATCGCCCCGCGCGGCGCCGCTATACCAGCAAGCAACGCTTCCGCTTCAGACAGCGAAAGCGGCTCATGGATTTCCAAAATGGTCCCGTCCGCCCGCGTTTGTTTCAGCGTCAAGGTCAGGCGTCCCTCTTTCGCCCGGATGCGCAGCGCTGCCGCTCGTTCTTTCAGGGCGAATGACGGGGTGTCAAAGTAATGGTTTTCCTGGCGGAAGAAAGCGCCATCATCAAGGCGGAAGGCGGCGCGGACGGCAGCAAACTCCGCTGCCGTTAACAAGTTTTTTAATTCGATTTCGATTTCTTGATGCATCGTGAATCCCCTTCAGACAGGATAGTCGTCTCCCTCTATTATCAGCTGTTTTCCGGCGAATATCAATTATTTCGCCTGTATAGGGTGAATATGGTAAAATAAAGGGCGGATGGTTGATGCGGAAGGAGAGAAAACATGAACGAAAAATGGATCGTCGAGCGGGCGGAGCGGGAAGGCGGCCGGCTTTGGCTGTATGTCAATGATGCTCCGGTTCCGCTTGCCCGCGTAACGCCGAAACGCCATATGCTTGTCGATTCGGATGCGTTGGCGTTTGCGTACATTTTGGAAACCGATGACCGCTTTCTATATGTCATGATTCCGAAGCCGTGGTGGCCTGAGCTAAAGGCGGCGCTTGATGCCAAGGAGCCGGTCTGGCTTCGATGTGGAGAGAGGACGCTTGAGCTTGAACAGTTTCACGATGAACTGTCTTATTTGCTTGAAAATATTCGCGGCAACGCCAACTATGGCGAGGCGCTTGAACAGGCGGTGCAAGACGTGTTTTTTGAGCAATAAGCCGGGGGTTTTCCCTTTCCGGCGCGTTCGAACAGGGAGCGGCCCGGTGAATTCGCATCGTGCAGCAAGAAAGAGGCGCGGTTGCGCCCTCTTGACGTAAGCCGCGGGAGATCGAAAACATGTAGGCAGGTGGTACGATGGTCAACCATTGGGATTTGTTTTTAGCCCCGTATAAGCAGGCGGTTGAGGAGCTGAAAGTGAAGCTAAGGGGCATTCGCGCCCAATTTGAGATGATTGAAGCGCACTCGCCGATTGAGTTTGTCACCGGACGGGTGAAGCCCGTCGCCAGCATTTTGGATAAGGCGCAAAAGAAAAACATCCCGCTCGACCGTCTTGAGGAAGAGATGCAAGATATTGCGGGGCTGCGCATCATGTGCCAGTTTGTCGATGACATTAAGACCGTCGTCGAGCTATTGCGCCAGCGCAACGATTTTACGATTGTTGAAGAACGCGATTACATCACGCAAAAAAAAGAGAGCGGCTACCGCTCGTACCATGTCGTCATCCGCTATCCAGTGCAGACGATCCGCGGTGAAAAAAACATTTTGGCGGAGATTCAAATTCGAACGTTGGCGATGAACTTTTGGGCGACGATTGAGCATTCGTTGAACTATAAGTACAGCGGGCGTTTCCCCGAAGATATCAAAGTTCGGCTGCAGCGCGCCGCGGAGGCGGCCTATCGCCTCGATGAGGAGATGTCGAAAATCCGCTTTGAAATTCAAGAAGCGCAGGCTGCTTTTTCTCGAAAACAAGAAGCAAAAGGAGAAGGGCAATGAAACGGACGGACGCGCCGCTCGTGTTCGCCATCACGTCCAAAGGCGACGACATATCAAACGCTCTGGCGCAAAAAATGAAAACGTATTTGCTTGACTTTGACTTGCGTTACGATGAAGAGGAACCTGATCTCGTCATTTCGGTTGGCGGTGATGGAACGCTGTTGTATGCGTTCCATCGCTATTGCCATCGGTTGGACAAGACGGCGTTTGTCGGAGTCCATACTGGCCATCTCGGCTTTTACGCGGACTGGGTGCCGGAGGAACTCGAAAAGCTCGTCATCGCCATCGCTAAGACGCCGTACCAAGTGGTCGAATACCCGCTCCTTGAGGTGACGATCCGCTATCTCAACGGCGGAAGCGAGGCAAAGTATTTAGCGCTCAATGAATGCACAGTCAAGTGCGTCAGCGGGACGCTCGTGATGGATGTCGAGATTCGCGGCGACTTGTTTGAGCGGTTCCGCGGCGACGGGTTGTGCATTTCGACGCCGACCGGCAGCACGGCTTACAATAAAGCGCTCGGCGGCGCGATTTTGCATCCTTCGCTTGAGGCGATTCAAGTGACCGAGATGGCGTCGATCAACAACCGCGTGTTTCGGACAATCGGTTCGCCGCTCGTGCTGCCGGCGCACCATACGTGTTTACTCAAGCCGGTCAACCACGTCGATTTTCAAATTACGATCGACCATTTGTCACTGTTGCATAAAGAAGTGAAGTCGATTCAATGCCGGGTGGCCGATGAAAAGGTGCGTTTCGCCCGCTTTCGGCCGTTTCCGTTTTGGCGGCGGGTGCGCGACTCGTTTATCGCCGACTGAGGGAAAACCCGCCTCCTTGGTTAGGCAACGCTTCCCGTTTGCGGCGAGGTGATGGTCTTTTGGCGCGGATGCCGATTCCGTTTTAGCGGCGCCAAAGGAAAGTGGATGGAACACGATGAGCAAGACGGAGATTTTTGATCAGAAAGGTGACGAACATTGCCGCCGTTTACCATGACCTTTTCCATCGATGAACAGCACGACGGAAAGCTGCTGCGCCAGTTTTTGCAAGAGAACGGCATTTCGCGGACGGCGCTTACCGATATTAAATTCCATGGCGGGGCGCTGTTGGTTGACGGTCGGCCCGTCACCGTCCGCCATGTGCTGCGCGCCGGCGAGACGCTGTCGGTTGTCTTTCCGCCGGAGCGGACAAGCGATTGGATGGACGCAGAAGCGATGCCGCTTGACATTCTGTATGAAGACGATTACGTCCTTGTTGTCAACAAACCAGCGGGATTGGCGACGATTCCGTCGCGCCACCATCCGGGCGGGACGCTCGCCAATGGCTTGCTTCACCATTATCGAAAGCAGCAGCTCGACTCGACCGTCCATATCGTCACCCGGCTTGACCGCGACACGTCCGGGCTCGTGCTCGTCGCCAAGCACCGCCACGTTCATCATTTGTTGTCGGCATTGCAGCAAAAAGGGCACGTTGTGCGCACGTATGAGGCCATTTGCCATGGCGTCATTGTCGAGGATGAAGGGACGATTGACGCCCCCATCGGCCGCCAAAGCGACAGCATCATTGCTCGCGAAGTGCGGGAAGACGGGAAGCCGGCTGTCACTCATTTTCGTGTACTTGAGCGGCTTTATGGCTATACATACGTTTCGCTCCGGCTGGAGACGGGGCGCACGCACCAAATTCGCGTCCATTTGGCTTATCTCGGCCACCCGCTCGCCGGCGATGAACTGTACGGCGGGAGCCGGGAGATGATCGGCCGCCAGGCGCTTCATAGCCGGCAGCTGTCGTTTTTTCATCCGTTTGCCGGGCGCTGGTATACATGTTCCGCCCCGCTTCCTGACGATATGGAGCTCCTCATCGAGGCAACGCGCAGAAGGTGCGCTGATTAGGAGAACGTGCGGAATTTTTCCGGAACGAACGGCATCGAGGAAGGAACGGAGACCGTTTCCATTTCCGGATAGCGCAAGGCGGTCAGCGCGCCGCCGAATACGCAGCCGGTGTCGATGTTGACCGTCCGCCCGACAAACCGCGGTTTTTCGACCGGCGTGTGGCCATATACAACCCATGCGCTGCCGTGATACCGTTTCGCCCAGTCGCGGCGCACCGGCGTCCCGTCCGGGTTCGTTTCGCCGGTGATGTCCCCATACAGGACGAACGTCTTGACTTTTTTGTCCGTCCGCCCGATATAGTCGTGACGGATGCCGGCGTGGGCGATGACAAGGCGCCCCTCATCGAGCACCGCATACAGCGGCGCCTGTTCATACAGGCGGATGAACTTGCGGCGGATCATCTCTTGTTCGCTTGGAGGCAAGGCGCGATATTCCGCGACCGTCGTCTCAAGCCCGTGGGCGATTTGCACGTTTCGTCCTAAAAAAAAGCGGTACAGCTTATTGCAATGGTTGCCTGGCACGTAGTAAGCCAAATTTCGCTCAACAAGGGCGCAGACGATCTCGATCATGTTCAGCGATTCAGGACCGCGGTCGGTCAAATCGCCGACGAAGCCGAGCTTTCGTCCGTCGGGATGAATCGGCACCCCTTCGTCCCAATGGTAGCCGAGTGTTTCCGTCAATGCGGCGAATTCACGGAAGCAGCCATGAATGTCGCCGATGATGTCCACTTGCATCGAATGTGCTCCTTTCTCGCCATAGTGGTTGTACTACCAGTATGTCCGTTCAGTCAGGAAAAGAAAAGATGCGGCGGTTTTGCCCGTCTCATCGCGGCTTTTGCGGGGGCAACGCCCAAACGGCGGAGCCCGCGGCCAGGAAACAAAGAAGTGGAGTTGAGCTTGATGGCGACAAAAAACGCCGCCTGCGGACACAGCAAGCGGCTTTATTCATCGCTTGCGAACATAAACTTCCGCGTTCGCGAATGAACGTTTAAGACGAGGCCGATCGCCAGCATATAAGTCGCCAGCGAGCTTCCTCCATAGCTGATGAACGGAAGCGGCAACCCCGTGATCGGCAAAAGTCCAATCGTCATGCCAATGTTTTGGAACACTTGGAACGTAATCATGCCCGCGACGCCGGCGCATAAATAGCTGCCATATAAATCGTTGCTCTCCAAGGCAATATGGATCATGCGATAAATGAGCAGGAAAAAGAGAGACACGACGATGCTTGAGCCGACAAATCCGAACTGTTCTGAGATGACGCCAAACACAAAGTCTGTGTGCGCCTCCGGCAAATAGACTTGTAAGTTGCCCAATCCTTTCCCATACAGTTCCCCTGACCCAATGGCCATAAGCGAACGGATGAGCTGGAAGCCTTGTTCGTTGGAATATTCATATGGAGCCAGCCAGCCGTAAAACCGGTTCAACTGGTAATCTTCTTTAATAATGTACTTATGGAAGAAATCAGGAAAATAAAAGAAAATGAACACAACGACTGCCACCATTGTTACACCGGAAAGGACAATGCCGAAAATGATGCGCCAGCGGATGCCGGAAACGAGCACCAAGGTGGCGGTGATGGCCATAAACACCATCGACATGCCCATGTCCGGCTGCTTGGCGAGCAAAATAAGCGGCGGCAAGACGGTCAAAGCGATTTTGCCAAGCAATTTAAAATCATCGCTGATCGTCGGTTCGGGATATTTTTCCCGATGGTTGACGATGATGCGACTTAGGACGATGATCATAAAAATTTTCATCAGCTCGGATGGTTGAAAGTTGCCTCCAGGTAGATGATACCAGCTCGTCGCCCCCTTAATGGTTACTGATCCTGGGACGTTCAATTCCAGCCCAAGCAACAGCAACATCCCGAATCCATACAAATACCAAGCGATTTGAAACAGCCGATCATAGTCAATGATCATCGTCAAGGCGATCACGACAGCGCCGATGGCGTACCATTGCAGCTGTTTCGAAGCGAAGTTGACGTTTTGCAGTTTCTCCGGCAGCATCGGTTCTGCGCTATGGATGGCGATGGCGCTGACGACCGCCATCAAGAATAAAAGGAACAGCATATGGTAATCCAGCTTCGATTTGGAAAAACGATCATGATCCATGGAACGATCCTCTCCATTCAAATGTGCCATATACCATATTAGCGAATCGCGCCGGTTTTGCAAAGTGGGAAAAACCGCCGCCAGCATGAAGGAATCGGAAGGCAAAAGGGAAGCGTGCATTTACATCGCCCGCCGCATCGCCTATAATAGAATTAACACCTGGTGCTAAGAATAAATGATAATTGGGAGGATGAACGAATGGTCTTATCGTTGGAAGGACGTACATATGTCGTGATGGGGGTGGCGAACAAACGAAGCATCGCCTGGGGCATCGCTCGTTCGCTTCACGCTGCCGGCGCTCGGTTGGTGTTTACGTATGCCGGAGAGCGGTTTGAAAAAGAGGTGCGGGCGCTTGTGGATACGCTTGGGGACGAACGTTCGCTTCTGCTGCCATGCGATGTGGCAAAAGATGAAGACATCGTTCAATGTTTTGCGCAAATCAAACAACAAGTCGGCGTCATCCACGGCGTCGCTCATTGCATCGCCTACGCCAATAAAGAAGACTTGAGCGGGGAATATATGAACGTCAGCCGCGAAGGCTTTTTGCTCGCCCACAATATCAGCGCATATTCGCTCACCGCGGTTGCGCGCGAGGCGAAAGAGCTGATGACGGAAGGCGGCAGCATCGTCACCCTCACGTACTTAGGCGGCGAGCGCGTCGTGCAAAACTACAACATTATGGGTGTGGCGAAAGCGTCGCTTGATGCGAGCGTGAAATATTTGGCGAACGATTTAGGCAAATACGGCATCCGCGTCAATGCCATTTCCGCTGGACCGATTCGCACACTGTCGGCCAAAGGGGTGAGCGATTTCAACTCGATTTTAAAGCAAATCGAAGAACGCGCTCCGCTCCGCCGGACGACGACCCAAGAAGAAGTCGGCGATGCGGCGCTGTTTTTGTTCAGCGACTTGTCGCGCGGCATCACCGGGGAAATTATTCACGTCGACTCGGGATACCACATTTTAGGATATTAAAAACGTGCGAGCAGCCGTTCCTGTTGATGGAGCGGCTGTTTTTTGCTTGACTTGGGCAATTATTGAGATCACGGGCATACATATATAAGGTAAGGCAAGCATGGAAAAGGGGGATCGACGTGCGGAAACAAAACGTTGTGGAGACGGAGCCGTTGCTTTACATTGTGCAGCCAAAAGCGATGCGGGCGGCGGCGCATATGCAAGAAACGTTTATGTGGACTAGCCGAACGCAACAGGAAGAGGAAGGAAATTCCAACGATGAACGAGGCGGCGAGGAGGAACCGACTGAATTTTTTGCCAAAAAAGAATTCCAAGCGATGGCGCTCGACGAGCGGCTGGCCTTTTTGGCGGAGCTGCCCGGCCATTTGCCGCCGCTGAAATGCCAATTTGTCATGAAGGATAAGAGCTATGAAGGCATATTAAAGAAGTGCACGGCGACCGAGTTGACGATCGCCGATGAACAGGGAAACGAAACGGTCATCGGGCGCGCGCAGCTTCTCGCGGTGACGATGATCGGGTTTGTGCAGTAACGCATTTCCTTGCGTTGAAACGCATCTTTGCCTGAATGCGTTGCGGCGCCAGGAAAGGATGATGAGGGTTTGTTTCCTTCATTTGCTGTGGGAGTGTATTCTCATTTTTATTTTGGATGTCCGTCATTTTCTTCGTTGGCGATTTTCGATTCGTGTTAGTGTGAGCTTGCAATCGTAAAATGTTTGGTGTCATGTTTCGCTTGAGCCAATTTGCGGTTCAAATGCGTTTTAGGCGACGCGTCCAGCGTTTGTTGGTTGCCGCTTGCAATGGTAAAAGGTTTTATGTGGCGGCCGGTTTGGGGCTGTTTAGGAGCTGGGGCGCTTTTCGCGAGTTCAGTTCGCTCTGCCGCAGCTTCTTTTTGTTTGGCTGTTTGTTGATGGTCTTCCATTGATATGGCACGCTCTTTTTTGGTTTTTCCCTTTTTCGTTTTGTCGGATGACGCTGCCGCGTTCTTTTTCGAGTGGACTTTTTCTTTTGCATCCGCTTTAGAGGGCTGGTGATTTAGCTCTCGTTTTTCACCATCCTTTTAGGGGTTGGCCGGTTCCGTTGTTCTGTTGCATCTTCTTTCAGCGGTTCTATTGTCATGCCGGCTGCTTGTTCTTCACTCACTACAGCTTGTTCTGTTTTCTCCGCCTGCTCCCAAACTTCCAATAACTCGGAAGCGACTCGCTCCCAATGATAGATCGAAATCGCAAGCTGCCGGCCTTTTTCTCCCATTCTTCTCATCAATGATTGATCCGATAATATTTGGGCAATCTTGTTGGCAAAATCACTCGGGTCCTCCGGATTTTCTACGATAAGGCCGTTTTCATTGGCGAAAATGACTTCCGGATTGCCGCCTCTCGCGGTCGTTACGATCGGAAGGCCTGCTGCCATGGCCTCATAGTGGACGCGCGCCAACGGTTCCTGCCATTGCGAGGTGCATACAAACAAATCAGCCGCCGCAAACCAATTTTGGATTTCATTCGGTGGGACAAAGCCTGTCGTGACAACGGGGACAGGCATTCGTTTCGCCAGTGCTCTTACATATGCGACATAATCAGTAATGTCATTTTCGCTAAACCAGTTGCTCCCGACAATCACCAGGGCTAAGTTTTTAAATTTTTTTGCCAGCTCCGGCAATGCTAGAATGAGTTTATCGACCCCTTTATTGCGCGACAGCCTTCCGGCGAACAAAATGACCGTTTTGTTTTCCAACCCATGTGCCCGCCGAATGTCGTTGCGTATTTTCTGCATTTTTGGATGATTTCCCGGCAAAAATCGTTCGCTGTCTACTCCAGAATAAATCGTGCGCAATTTTGGCGATGCCTGCGGATATAGACTGCGGATGACATTGCCAATATAATCGCTCACGGTTACGATGTAGGCCACTTCTGCGATGGCCGCCGTTGCTTCTTCTGGATCGATTTTTTCCGGTTGAAACATATCATTGTGCATACTTAACGTCATTTTGGCGTCGGGCGCTGCCTGCCGGATGGGCAGAACAAGGCGGGGGCGGTTAAAGATATGGATGAGATCGAACTTGTTCGCTTCCACATAACGAACAACGTTTTCCCGGTATATTTCAAATATTTTTCCCGGTACGCGCACGTAGTGAACGCCATGGATCGTTTCTTGCTCGGGAAGCGACGAATCGCTGATGCCTAAAACGGTAATATCATGGAATTGGCTTACATGTGGAAGAATGCCGGAAATATACGTTTGAATGGCCCCGCCTAATAAAGGGGGAACGGGGAGTTTTTCTGTACAAACCATCAAAATCCTCATATTTATCCCACTCCTTTCCAGTCATTTTCGATTTCTGCCAATACAGGCCACTTTGACTGGTCGGTTTCGACAATCGTTTGAATTAACTGTGCTGTTTGTTCATTGAGAAAAATTTCCGGTTCATAGACGACTTCTTTCATATTTTTATAAAATTCGTTTGGCATGGCCAAGTCAATCATCAAAAGCTCGTATAATTCAGGTGTGATTGGATTTGCTTCGTGGTACGCTAGAATCATTTCCCGCACCCATGTTGCATCCCATTTGTATAAATCCGCCATTGTGCCGCTAATGAGTTTTCGTAAATCACGAATCGGAAGGTCAAAGGCAACTCCGTCGAGATCAATAATCCACATTCCGTCCGCGCCCATTTGGCCGTTGGACCAACCGTAGTCTTGGTGAACCAACCCCCAATGAGCCGTTCCTTGCTTGACGAATTCAACATAGCTGNATTGCAGGAATCGTTCCATGCCTTTTCGCGCCTGTTCTTCAAATCGGTCAACTACCTCTAATAATGGTGGGCTTGCCGGCATTTCAGGGTAGTATTTGGCAATGTTCCGAAACCAGCTCATTTTCGTAATCATTTTTTCATAGTTTTTTGGCCATTTGTGCAGCCGCGAAGCCATTTCCGCCTGTTTTGGGGGGACATACCCTTTGCTTAGCCGATGGAATTCACCAAGGGCATAACAAAGCTTTCTTGCTCCTTCCAAATCCTTTGTAACTGGCGTCAACGGTTCAATCCATTCCGCCACAAACCATAGTTTTCCTCCTGCCTCGACATAACTTTTTTCATCCTTTGTTTTTACAATTGGCGGCACTCTTGCCTTGCGCACTTCCACTAAATATTCTTGTGCTCCTAGGCTGAATAGGCTCCTTGTCGGCCTCCGGTGCAGCAGCTTCAAACTTTTCGGGCCTGATTTCGTTTCGAGCTTCCAAATCGCTCCTCCCTTGTCCGGTTTTGTCGTAACGATTTGCATGTTTTGAACGGATAAATCGTAGTTTTTCAGCACTTCCTCTGCCAGCTGGATGATATACTCAGGGATAAAAAATTCATGGGTCGTTTCATCGACGAGCCATGGTTCAATAACGATGTCTTTCATGCTATCCCTCCTGTCAGGTATTTGGGAATGGACGAAGTGAAATATGTGTGATTGCTACTAGGATATGTATGGAGAACGAAATTGGACTGGGTAAGCTCATTAAATAGAGGATATTTCCCGAAGCCTCTGCAGTTTGACGAACTGGGGGGCGGCGAAAGTGTGACGAGTGGGGATAGATGCACAAGGAGCGGCATGGTTGATTTCATCGGAGAAAGAGAAAAAGGCTGTCCCGAAAACATTTCTCTTAGACAGCCCTTATTGGTTTGGGGAAAGAGAGGAACATGCTTCGATATAAACCGTTTCAAACCGCTTGGCCACATGGTGGAATTGAAATTGCTGTTCAACGAGCGTTCTTGCCTTTTTCGCCATGGTTTCCGCTTCATGTTTGTTCACAAGCATGTAATCAATCGCTTCAAAAAAAGCGTGCGGGTTTTGGTAGTCATCGATGACAAAGCCGGTTTCGCCGTGGCGGACGATTTCGGTGTTGCCGCCGCGGTTGGTTGTCACGACCGGAATGCCGGCGGCCATCGCTTCGTAATGAACGCGGGCGAGCGGCTCGTGCCATTGCGAGCTGCATACAAANACATCGGCCATTAAGAGCAGTTTGGGGATATGACTGTGCGGAACGTAATTCGTAAACAGAACGCGATCGGCCATCGGCGCCGCGAGCTCATGAAGCCAGTCGATGTATTCGCTTCGGCCGGTGTCGCCGAACCATTTTCCGCCGACGATGACAAGCGCTGCCTCGGGATGGCGGATCAAAAGGGATGGCAGGCATTGAATCAGCAAATGCGGTCCTTTTGTTTTGCTGAGTCGGCCGAGAAAGAGAACGACTTTTTTATCGGTGAGTCCGTACGCTTCGCGTTCCGCTTGGCGGATGCGCCTGCCTTCTTCCGTCCAGACGGGGATGTATTGGGAAGCATCGACTCCGGAATAAACGACTTTTACTTTCTGAGGATCGATTGGGTAACGGTTTGTCACCGTCCGTTTGATGTATTCACTGACGGCGGTCAGCAAGGTGCAGGCGTCTAGCGCCCGCTTCGCCTGTTCTGCTGTAATTTTCAGCGGGGAAAACATGTCGTTATGCAGGCTTAGCACAAAGGCGCTTTGCGGAGCCGCCGCTTGGTAATCGATGAGCGGAACAGGACGATTGAAGACGTGGACGACATCGAATTTGTGCGCGGCCAACGCACGTGCCACATCCGTTTCATACGTGGCTTTTGGAAAACGGATGTAGCGGATGTCTCCGTCTGTCTCTTCAGGCGGCAAAAGCGGATCAGCGATTGAAAAAATCGTCAGTTCGTGGCGTCGGGCGATCAATGGAGCAATCCCATCGATCATCATTTGAATGGCCCCGCCCCGCACTGCCGGGGCGGGCAGCTTTTCCGTGCAGACATAGGCGATTTTCATGAATGCTCACCCTCATACAGCGAACGGATGTATTCGATCTCTTTTTGTAGGCCGCCCTCAAGCGTTACAACCGGCTTGTACCCGAGCAGCCGCTCCGCTTTTGCCAAGTCGGCCCACGTTTGTTTCGGCTCTCCGCGGGCGGAGGGGGTATACTGAATGATCGCTTGTTTTCCCGTCAGCGTTTCCAGCAGACGGATCACCTCATTGACCGATGCTCGTTCTTTTCCGCCGATATTGATCGTTTCTCCAATGACGCCATCCCGCTCGAGCGCGGCGATCGTTCCATCAACGCAGTCAGAAATATAGGTGAAATCGCGCGATTGTGTTCCGTCGCCGAACACGGTGAGCGGTTGTCCAGCGAGCAGCTGGCGGATGAAGCGGTGAAACGACATGTCCGGGCGCTGGCGCGGGCCATAGACGGTGAAATAGCGCAAAATGACGATCGGTACGGCGAACTCGCGAAAATAGACGCGGCATAAATGTTCGCCGGTGAGCTTCGTAATGCCATATGGGGAGAGCGGGGCCGGTTCAAGCGTTTCCGACAACGGGCCGCTCCGCTCGCCGTAGACGGATGAGGTCGAAGCGTAGATGAACCGTTTGAGTGGCCGGTCTTTGCATGCCTCAAGCAACCGCTGGGTAGTGGAAATGTTGTGTGCAGCATAGGCGGCAAACTCCGTCCCCCAGCTCGTTCGCACACCGGGCATGCCGGCTAAGTGGTAGACCGCTTCGACGTTTTGCAGCAAGGACGGCAAATCGGCTGTCAACAAATCCAGCTCAAGAAAGGTAAACCGTGGATGAGACTGCAAATGGGCAATGTTCTTCGCTTTTAGCGGCGCCGGCGTCGGTCCGAGAAAGCCGTCGACGCCAATCACATGATGCTCGTCGTTTTCCAGCAGTTTTTCGCATAAATGGGAGCCGATAAATCCGGCCGCACCGGTGACGAGAATGTTCACGGGCGCCCCACCCCCATGTAGCGCAAACCGCTTTGTTCGACTGCATGGCGATCCAAACAGTTTCGACCGTCAAACACGAGCGTCCCATTCATCGCCGCTTTCACTTGCCCCCAGTCAAGCGTGCGGAATTCGTCCCAATCGGTGGCGATGACCAAGCCATCCGCCCCTTGGATCGCTTCGTGCACCGACTGGACTTGTGTGACGCGGGTGAGCGGCTCCGAGAGCGTTGCCTTCGGGTCGTAGGCGGCAACCGTACAGCCGTTTTCACTCAATCGGCGGATGAGCGCTTCAGCGGGGGAAAAACGCGTATCGTCTGTATTCGGCTTGAAGGAGATGCCAAGCACGGCGATCTTTTTGTCCGTCAATGGGGCAAGTTGCTCATTGAGTTTTTGGAAGCAAACGTCAAGCTGGGTGGCGTTGATGGTCTGCACCGCCTTCAGCAAATGCGGCTCCACTTGGCGCGAACGCGCCGCATGTTCGAGCGCTTTGATATCTTTTGGAAAGCAAGATCCTCCATAGCCGAGGCCGGCCCGCAAAAAGTGTGGGCCGATGCGCGGGTCGAGGCCGATCCCGCGGGCGATGTCATTGACATCGACGGCAAACGCGTCACAGATGCGCGCCATTTCGTTAATAAAGGAAATTTTGGTCGCCAAAAACGCGTTGGCGGCGTATTTGATCAGTTCCGCGCCGGTCAGGCTCGTTGTGAGGTAAGGGGCGTTGATGCCGGCATACACCGCCTGCATGACGGCAAGCGATTGGTCATCATCCGGTTCGAGTCCGACGACGATTTTGTCTGGGTGAAACATATCGTAGACAGCCGACCCTTCCCGCAAAAACTCTGGGTTGGATACGATTCGGAACAACTGCGGTTTCACTCCTTTGCGGATAAGCTCGGCACGCATCCATTCATTCGTCCCCGGCGGGACAGTGCTTTTCGTGACGATCGTTTTGTATGATTTGATCGTCGTTGCCAAGCGGTCGAGCACCGCTTCAATATAGCGCAAATCGGTGCCGCCGTCGGGCCGCGGCGGGGTGCCGACACAAATGACAACGACGGCCGCCCGTTTGATATCATCCCAGCGGCCGCTGAACGTCAAATAATTATCATTTTTGGCAATCAATTCTTCGAGCCCTGGCTCATAAAACGGAACTTCCCCGTTATTGAGCAGGCGGATTTTCCGTTCATCATGATCAATGCAATGCACTTCATGCCCAAGTTCAGCAAGGACGGCAGCGGTGGTTAGTCCGACGTAGCCAGCGCCAATGATGCAGATGTTCATGCTAATAGGCCTCCTTCGTGAAATCTCCGGCTTTTATAGCGTATTAACGGACAAGTGTGGTTTGCTACATGGCAAGCGCCTAAAACGCTGGAAATGGTGCGGCCTATTTTCGTCGGACAACCTTTCTACTGTTTGGAAAGGAAAGGGGAAGAATTGAGCATCAAAAAAACCAGGTGACAGTTACCTGGTTTTTTTGATGAATTCATCATACAGCCGCTCCTGCACCTTGATTTGTTTCGTGATATCAAACCGCTGTTCAATCACTTTGCGCGCTTTTTTCGTGAAGGATGGAATTCGTTCCGGATGTTCCAGAAAAAAGCGAATGCCGTTCGCTAGCTCAAGATCGTCTCTTTCTGGTGCGAGATAGCCGGTGCGTTTGTGTTCGATCAATTCGGGGATGCCGGCGTGATTCGTTGAGACGACCGGCAGCCCGCTTGCCATCGCCTCTTTCAACACGTTGGGGATGCCTTCGATGTCTCCATCAGAAGCGGTCTCGCTCGCCAAGCAAAATAGATGGGCGCGTTCCATTTCGCGGGCGATTGAAGCGGCATCCATGGCACCCAGCAGGTCGACAAACGGATCGAGCTTCAGCTCGCTGACAAGCCGGCGGATGTTTTCTTCCTCTTTGCCGCTGCCGATGATGCGGAGGCGGCAGCGCGGATGAACTGCATGCACGCGCCAAAAGGCGCGCACGAGCGTTAAAAACCCTTTTTTCTCGACGAGCCGGCCGATCGAGAGAATGATGATGTCTCCGTTTGCAGGAATCGTCCGTTCCCGGTACGGAAATAAATCGAGCTCGATGCCGCCGTAGAGAACTTGAATTTTTTTCGGCGGAAAGCCTAGCGTGATCAGTTCATTGGCAAGGTAGCGGCAGACAGGAAGAAAGAGCGCCCCATGCTGTTTGAGCAAATTGTACCGTTTTTGATTGCGCCGCAAACTTTGATGCTTCGCCGATCCATCGCGGCCGCGGATGCTGACGACAAGCGGAATGCGATGGGCGATGCAAAGCGGAAGAATTTCGACGGCATGCTTTCCATGGTGAGCGTGAATGGCGACAATATTTTGTTCTTTGGCGAAGCGGCCGAAATCGTCGATGTCGTTGAGGCGGTAATAGTTGATGAGAGGAAACGGATGGATGCCGTCATCAGCGAATGACCCGATCATGATCGGGCGGTATTTTTTTAAATGAACCATTTGGTTGTAAATAAAACGTTGATTGATTTTCATTTTTTCATGAAGAAAGTGGGCGATCGTTTGTTTCATTTTTCTCTATCCCTCGCTTTTGAAAAAATCGGACAAGAATGCGAATTTTTTTGTTTCCTGTTCGGCGAGGCGGGTGAGCAAGTTCAAGGACGCTGGGCTGTTTACCGCCCGCTTTTGCTTTTCTTGGCCGACCGTTTCGCTGTAAAACACGTGCGGAAACATGGCATCAGCTAAATAGACCCTTTTGTATGGAGCATACAGGGAACAAACGGAGAAATAAAGGTCAAATAGCAACTTCGTTCGTTTTACCGCATCGTCTTTCGGGTTTTTCGTCAAAGAAATAAGCAAAAAGCGAAAATCATCAAGCGGAAGACCATAGTAGGCGAGGTCAAAGTCGATCATGATGACTTCGTGGTTTTCCGCCAATAAAAGGTTGTTGCTGTTGTAATCCCCGTGGCAAATGGCCTTTCGTTCTTTCGCTGTGCGGCAAAAATCAGCTAGATTGCTTTTTTCAAGCCATGCATAACTTTGATTAGCGATCCGGGCCATCTGTTCCATTATATGAGAAAGAGTGTCACCATGATCGATGGCCTTTGCCTGCTCCTCTAACTGTGCTGCTTTTTGCCGATGTGCGCTCAGCACGTCTTTTGGCTCCGGAAACGATGAAGGGCAGGGGCCGATCCAATCGGCAAACAGACTGTGAGCATGAAAGCGGGCGAGCCCTTCGATCCGTTGTTGGAAAGAGGGCTTCGTTCCGCTTGGGACGATGTAGTCCATCAAATAGTAGTAATGGCCTTTTCGGTGGATGTAATATTGGTCTGTTTTCGTTTGGAAGATTTTTGGGACATGAAATCCTTCTTGGTACAGCTTTGAATGAAGCAAAATCGGAAAATTCGTTTTGTCTTCGCTCAGCCGTTTCAGCACGTACCGTTCCCTCGTTTTTTTGTTTCGCACAAGCCATACTTTGTCGTTTTTCAGTTCCTTCATGATATCGACTTCAGTTCCAGTCAGGTCGTAACTGCTTAAAATGTCAAACAACAAGCGAGATCGTTTCGAAGCCAAGATCAGTTCCTCCTAGCATCTATTGTCGATTAGTAAAAGTGTATGTAATACGAGAAGCGAATGTATAGACAAGCGCACTAGTCAATGAGAAAACGGCGCCGCCAAAAAAATAAGCGCCGACCGCGCTGGTTGGCGTCAGCCGGCTGTGCCTTCTTTTCTAGCTATTCTTCCTCTTCATCTGTGTCGGCGGATGGAGCTGGCCTCATGGAGGCAGGGAGATCGATTGAGGTGATCGTGGCAGCATCGATCGTAAGCGAGCGCCCCCCCTCTTTATAAAAGCGGTCAACCAATAGCGAGACGCTGTTCGTCCGCGGCTCGAAGCCGAGAAAAAGCGCATTGTAATGCGTCTCGTTGGTGGTGTGCACGTTAACCTCAGTGTTGAGTGGAAGCGCGGCCAGCTGTTCGTAAAGAGCACGGGGAAGGCGGGGGCGGGTTGGGCGTCGGTTGAAAAAGACATGGTACATCGCGTCGCCTCCTTTCTAGTCTCTTGTGTTAAAAACCTATACTCCATCATATGATTGGCGTAGGAGAGCGTTTGGGTAAACGTCTGTACCAAAGAGAATTCGCTAGCTGCCAAATGGGAACGACAGAAGGCAATCGGTTTTTTGCGGTCATAATCATGGAAAGGGGAGGGGAGCATGGACGATCCGTTTTCATTTGTCCTTCTTTGTTTAGCCAGCTTTCGCCTGACACGGCTCATCGTATATGACGCGATCACCGCCTGGATTCGCCGTCCCTTTCACGAATGGACGGAGCAGGAGCTTCCGGACGGAAGCAAACAAGTGTTTCTTTCTTTCAAGGGAGGCGGGCTGCGTCGCTGGTTTGGCGAACTGCTGAGCTGCTACTGGTGCACGGGGATCTGGTGTGCGGCGTTTTGTTATATTGGCCTAATGCTTTGGCCGAATGTTTTTGAGCCGCTCATTATGCTTCTAGCGATTGCCGGCGGGGCGGCGATCATGGAGACGATCGTTAGTAAATGGTTGTCGTAAGGAGAAAGGCGGCTATTGAGGTCATGACACAGCCAATGAGGGATGCCGGCGGGCGTCGTTTTGGTCAAAAAATGGACAGCGAATCGCTGATGCTGGTTGGGCAACGTTCGCTGAAGGAATGGCCGGCGGTGTGGATGGAAGTTGTCGTCAGCCGGTGATGCAAAAACAGCCGCGCAGCTTGTCGGGATGACGTTGATGGAAGGAAACGTCCAACTCCTATTGTTTGAAATAGGAAATAGCGGAGCCGGCTCAAAACGGCCGGCCCAAACAGCAGGTGCGCCGCTGGTCGGCATGAAGGCGGAAAACGAGCGGGTCACCATTGAATGGCAATATGGTTGGCGGCAGGAACGCCCTTTGGCAGTTCTGCGCAATACACGAATCCATCAACCGTCAATGAGCGGGCATTGCTGGACGGGGGAACAGTGATTTCGAACTGGGAAAAGCGCCGCTCCTCGCTTGGTTCAAGCGGGGCGTCATAAAGCGGGGCAAGCCAGTATTCCCCGCTTTGCCGCACTTTTTCCCGCCAGTTTTCGTGGGTGAACGTCCAGCTTTCCGCGCTATTGGAGATCAGCGTTTCCTGCTCGGCCCGTCCGCTGTTTGGCAAAACAATTTTCCCGCTGAGCACCGCCGTTTTTGGAGGCGAAAGGCGGAGACAGACAATCAAATGGTGAAGCGGCGCTGTTCCGTGATTGCGAATGATGAAATCGCCGATGATGGTCAGCTCCTCCTCATCAAGATGCGTCGGAACGACGACAGAATAGTGAAACAACGCTGACACGGCAGCAGCTCGTTCAAACGCTGGTGTCTGTGTCTCTTTTGAGGTGTTATATCGCGTTTCTTCCAGTGCAATTTCACACAACAGAAGCTGGCGTTCCAAGGCGGCGATTTTTTTCTTGTACGTTTCAACGTTGGTTGTTTCTGCTTCACGCAGCTTCTCTTTCAAATAGGCGCTGCGCATTTTTTCCTTGGCCAACTCGGCCTCCAGTTGCTGCACTTGTTGCCGGCATGAGGCTGCTTCTGACCGGTAGTGGATGATTTGCTGCTGCAGACGGAGATGTTGGTCGTTTTTGTTTTTCATACGGTTTCCACCCCTTCCATTCTCATCTTATGTATCCATTGCGGGTGCATGCCATATAAAAAAGGCTGTTGTTGGAACAACAGCCTGAACGGTGCAGGACGCTACATGGCCGGGAATACGTCCGGGCATTGCGGCGGGAATTTGGTTGTCGGGCAAAGCACGGCTTCGGCCAATTCTTCGCGCGGTTGGCAGAAACGAGCTTCGACTTCGATTTTGACATCAGCTTCCACTTGGACTTCAAGGCATAAGGTGATGGAAACATCAAGTTGTGCAAAGTTGTCTGTGCAGACTAGGCTCGTGTCGCATTCGAAGAACGAAATATGGCAGTTGAGCTGCGTGCCTTCTGGGGCGCACAAGATGAACGTTTGTGCTGTAGCGAACGGAATTGGTTTCGATTGGCAAATGACCGTGCCGGCTGGGCTGACAATTTGCACGACGACATGCCCTTTGATGAGCGCTTTGACTTTTTGCAGCGTCACCGTTTCCCCAGAAGGAAGGGTGACGTTTACGGACTGCCGGCCGTTTGGCTGCGTAATTTCCTGGCAAATCAATGCGTCCTGGTCAACGACCGAGTCGATCGGGTTTCCGTCGGCGTCTGTCAGGAAGCAGCGGATCGTCAAGTGTTGCGGGTTTGTATGTTGCGCTCCCAAAAAATCGCAAATCGTTCCTTCCCGCTGGCAGTGGTCCATCGGGAAAATCGCTTCCAAATCCTCGCCGCTGAAGCTTCGCAATGGCACATCGACTTGGCGCGTCACCCAGTCGTAAATTTTGCGCGTTCTGATGCATACTCTTTCTGTATCGCGACGGTGATGATGACCCATTTTCTTCGTTCCTCCTATCGTTCAGTTGTTCCCCAACGCCTGGTGGTTTGGGACTACTGTATACTATGGAACGGCTTAGGTAAATGTGTTGGGACAGATGCGGATTTTTTGCTGGTGGGTGCAGACAACGATGAATCAAAGGAGGAGATGTCGAATGATGAAAGACAAACATGGGGCGATGAATGAAGAGAGAAGGGGGACAGGTGAACAGCGGCTTGCTGAGCGAATGGCTGAACTGGAGCGCCGGCTGAAAGAGGTGGAAGCCGAAAACATTGTGTTAAAGGAACTGGCTTACCAAAGCGCCAAGCGCTACGAGCAGCTCAAACAGCTGGCGAAGGAAAATGACGAGCTTCGCCGCCAGCTGCTGCAATCGCCATGGAGCGAAAAAACGGGCAAGGCAGATGAGGACGAACGGCCGGACAGCTGGTTTTTCCGCACACTGAGGCAAGAAAATGCCATCATGCCACACCCGGAGCGAAACGAAAAATGAGAGGCACCCTTGGCTCGCCAAGCCATACAATAGCAGTAGCCGCTCGCTTTTTCTCTCGCCGTTAGACATTGTTTGTTTTTATGCCGTTTCGATTAGAGACGAATCGTACGGAAATGGACTTGAACATAAATTGGTTGATCGGCGAGGGCTACACTTTTTCGGGATGGAGGGATGAGGAATGAAGAAGCCTACTCCGTCGAAACCGGTGACAAGGGTGCTTTCTTCGACAACGCAGCCTGTGCGGCGTCCGAGCGGATGCGGATGCGGTCGGCCAGCCGTCATCAAGAAGAAATAACGGAAATCTGTGAGAGATGCCTATACTTCGCTTCGCCTCCTTGCATAGTCTAACAGTGCAACTAGGCGAAAGGAAGGAGGGAAGGGCATGTCGGATCGGAAAAAAGCGAAAGTGATTCATGTCGATAAATTGATCATTCATGCCGATGACATCGTCATTATGCCGCGCGGCCGCATCCGCGATCCATGGTTGTTCCCGCACCGCGATGATACGGAAATGGAAGCCGTTGAAGATGTGCGGGACCGGGATAAGGAAGAACATGGTGAAGGAGGCCATGATCGAAACGAAGGAGAACGGAGACCGTTCTCGTGGATCTAGCCATAAAGCAAATGGGGGACGCAAACGGTGGAGCGTTTTAAAAATTACGGGCTTTGGCTGGCAATCGGATCGTTTGCCGTGATTGCGCTTGAGACATTCGGCGTCGACATTGATCTTGGCAAATATGAACAACTGTACCATGCCTTCTTAAGCATTTTGGTGATGGCCGGTATTTTAAACAACCCGTCGCTCGGCCGCGGTTATTCCGATAAAGTTGATAACAAGTCGTAAACCGTATGGGCGCCTGCAGAAGGCGCCCTTTTCGTGCCCGGAAAGGCTGGAAAGGCGGGAGAACGTTTTGCAGAAAATGACAATTATAATTTGGCGGCGAAAAACCATTCTAAACATTGTCACCACCAATCTTACACCATATAAGGAGGACATGAATCATGACGGTTGCAACACAAGTGAAACAAACATTGGCGGGGTTAAAATCGGCTCAAGCGAGCTTCGAAACGTTTGCTTTGCAAACCGAAAACCAAGCCGCGAAACAGCTTTACCAACAAGCTGCCCAACAAACGCAGGCGGTCATTGATTTGGTGAACTCGCGCATGCAAGAAATTCAAAACGAAGAGCCACAATATAAACAACAATAACCTTCGCAGAAGCGAATGGGATGGTTTAGGCGGAAAGGTTGGCACAGCACGCCAACCTTTCCCGACTTGGCGGAAATACATAAAAACGAATGGGTTGATGAAGATGAAAAAATGGTGGTTGGCGGCCGTCGTTGCGATGATCGCGGTCGGCGGCTGCGCCAAAGAAGAAACGGAACAAAAGCAATCGCTGCAAGGGGCAAACCTGCTGAGAACCCAAACGTCCGGGACGGCGAAACATGCGGAGCTGAACCAAGGTCCGGCCGAGCGGGCGGCCAGCTATTTGCGCGGGCGCGACGATGTTCGGGACGTGGTGGCGGTCAACAGCGGGGATCGGTTGCTCATTGCTTATCAAATTCCCCATATGAAGCGGTGGAGTCGAAAACAAATTGAGAAAGACATTGACCAAAAACTGCGCGACCTGTTTCCTGGCTATGACGTTGTTTCCTCGAGCGATTTGAAAATTTTTTGGAAGACGAAGGAATTAAAAGCTAACATGGACAATCGACGCTGGGATGAACGAAAAGTCAATCGGGAAATCAGGCGCATTGAAAAGCTAAGCAAAGAGCAAACATAAGAGGTGTCATTATGGCGAATGAAAAACGGAAAAAGCTGACCCCGGTTCAGCAGGAATATCATTTATTCGAAAAAGAGCGGGAAACGAAGCGCCCTATCGTTCGCAACTGTGTTTGCGCGTTTCTCGTTGGCGGAATCATTTGCGTGATTGGACAGGCGATCTCTTATTTTTACATGTATTTTTTTGACTTTACCGAGCAAACGGCAGGCAATCCGACGGTGGCGACGATGGTCTTTTTGTCGATGATTTTAACTGGGCTTGGCGTTTATGACCGGATCGCCCAATTCGCTGGGGCGGGAAGCGCCGTGCCGGTGACAGGGTTTGGCAACGCCGTCATCTCGGCGGCGATTGAGCACCGGACGGAAGGATTTGTGTTAGGCGTCGGCTCGAACATGTTCAAGCTTGCCGGATCGGTCATCTTGTTCGGTACGTTTGCCGCCTTTGTTATCGCCCTTGTCAAAACGATTGCGACCCAGTGGGGGGGATTGTAATGCTGAAAGGGCACCGAACATGGGTGTTTGCCAACAAGCCGGCGATTATCGCGACCGCTGCCGTCGGCGGGCCGTTTGAAGCGAACGGCCGCCTCGCTGATGATTTCGATCTTTTGCATGAAGATTTATGGCTTGGCGAGGAATCGTATGAGAAGGCGCACCGCGTGTTGCTTGAGGAGGCGGCGTTTCAGGCGATGGAAAAGGCCGGGTTAGAGAAGGAAAACGTGCAGTTTCTCATCGCCGGCGATTTGATCAACCAGATGACGCCGACAAGTTTTGCCGCCCGAACGCTCGGCATGCCGCACCTTGGCATTTTTGGCGCCTGCTCAACCTCCATGGAAGGGCTTGCGCTCAGCGCTTTTATTGCCAACTATGGCGGGGCAGACTATATCTTAACCGGTGCGTCAAGCCATAACACCGCTGTCGAAAAGCAGTTCCGCTATCCAACCGAATACGGCGGGCAAAAGCCGCCGACAGCGCAGTGGACGG
>NZ_LDPD01000010.1:68918-75150 GCF_001026865.1 Geobacillus sp. ZGt-1
CAGCCCGAAAGGGGACGGGCCGCGCGTGACGGCAGCGACGATCGGCCGCGTTGTGGATATGGGGATCGCCGATCCGTTCAACATGGGCGGGGCGATGGCGCCGGCGGCGGTCGATACGATTGAGGCGCATTTGCGCGACATGCAAATCGATGCATCGTATTACGATTTGATCGTCACCGGCGATCTAGGGCGAATCGGACGCCAAGTCTCCCTTGACTTGCTGCGTCAGCACGGCATTGACATCGATGAAGAGCGCTACCAAGATTGCGGACTGCTCATTTACCGCGATGGGCAGCCGGTTTTGTCCGGCGCAAGTGGGGCGGCTTGTTCCGCCGTTGTCGTTTACGGGCATCTCATCAAACGGATGCGGCGCGGCGAGCTGAAGCGCATTTTGGCAGTCGCGACAGGAGCGCTATTGTCGCCGCTATCGTTCCAGCAAAACGAGACGATTCCATGCATCGCCCACGCGGTGGCGATCGAGTATGGAGGTGAGGCGTAGCGTGTTGGCTATGTTTTTTTGGGCGTTTGTCGTCGGCGGGCTGATTTGCGTGATCGGGCAAATTTTGATGGATGTGTTTAAACTGACACCTGCGCATACGTTGACGATTCTCGTCGTCGTCGGGGCGATTTTGGATGGATTCGGTTTGTATGAGCCACTCATTGATTTTGCCGGCGCCGGGGCGACGATTCCGATTACGAGCTTTGGAAACGCGCTCGTTCACGGCGCGATGCAAGAGGCGGAAAAACACGGCATTATCGGCGTATTGACCGGCATGTTTGAAGTGACGAGCGCCGGCATCTCCGCGGCGATCGTCTTTGGGTTTATCGGGGCGCTCTTGTTCCGCCCGAAAGGATAGGAGGGATCTTCCATGACCGTTGCTTCGCAGGTGAAACAAACGTTGGCGAGCTTAAAAGGCATTCACGCTGGGCTGCAACAGCTGGCGCTCACTTCCCAGGATGAAACGGCGCAACGGACGTTTCATGAAGCGATGCTTGCGACAGAGGAGATCATCGCGGACATCAAAGACCGGATCGGCCGGCTCGAGTTCGAAGAGCCGCAATACCACGGAAAGTAAGGAGCATGATCGATGCCTATATGGTTAGAAACCGCCATTCGTTCGATTTGCATTTTAATCGGGTTGTTTGTTATCACCCGCATTCTCGGCAAAAAGCAATTATCAAAATTGTCGTTTTTTGAATACATCGTCGGCATTACCGTCGGCGATATCGCTGGAACGATGTCGGTCGATTTAGGAATTTCGTTGCAAGAAGGCATCACCAGCATTTTGATTTGGTCGCTGTTTCCAGTGGCTGTCGCTCGTCTCTCGCTGCGCAACAAGAAATTTCGCGATTTTGTCGAGGGCAATTCCACGGTTTTTATTAAAAACGGCAAAATTTTAGAGGAAAACTTGAAACGGGAGAAATATACGGTTGACGAGCTGCTCGAACAGCTGCGCAAAAAAGATGTGTTCCGCGTCGCCGACGTCGAGTTTGCGGTGCTTGAGCCAAACGGCGACTTGAACGTGTTGCTGAAGCGGGAAAAGCAGCCGCTCACCGTCGGAGATGTGTTCCCAAACCCACCGCGGGAAAAAGAGCCGCAAACGGTCATTATGGACGGCATGATTTTGGATGAGCCACTCGCTACGATGGGGCTTGGCCGCGGCTGGCTGAAGGAACAGCTTGACAAACAAGGAGTGGCGATTGAAAATGTGTTTCTCGCCCAAGTCGATTCATACGGACAGCTGACGATCGATTTGTACGATGATAAGATCCAAATTGCCGAGCCGCAGGAGAAAAAGCTGCTCTTGGCCGCGATGAAAAAAGTGCAGGCTGATCTGGAGCTGTATGCGTTGCAGACGAATTCCGAAGAGGCGAAGGCGCTGTATGAACGAAACGCCGCAAAAATGGCAGAGCTTGTGCAAAAAGTCGAACCGCTCTTGCGAAACTGATGACACAGGAGGAAAAGACGATGGAAGACAAACGGATAAAAACGACGGATGAGGAAATTCAAGTCCAATTGAAACCAAACGACCGCTCCGAGCGGACGCGGACGACCGATGAGGAAATTTCGATTGAATTGATGTTTGACAGCCCGCAGCTGACGCGCCAGCCGAAAGACTACGACGAAATTGAATATTGACGGCTTCCGTTTCCACAATCGGCGATCCATAAGGAGCTGTCTGTTCATTCGCATGGCTGTCCGAGAAGGAAAGCTTCCTTCTCGGACAGCCTCTTTTTGTTGCCCTTCTTCTCTGGCGAGGCAAGGATGCCGCCCCGTCTTACTCCGGCAGGGACTGCAAAAAGGCGCGCACCTCTTCCGGCGTTTTGGCGTCAGCGCTGTGCAGATGAGCAATTTTTTTTCCGTTGCGGAAGACAAGCAGGCTCGGGATGCCAAGTACCTGGTATTTCTCGCCAAGTTCCGGAAACTGGTCACGGTCGATTTCAAACCAATCATATTGTCTATAGTCGCGAACGATGTCATCGATGAACATATTGAGGCGCACGCAGTCCGGACACCAAGTTGTGTAAAACTTGATGATCGTTGGTTTATCACCGGAAATGACCGCCTCGAATTGCTCCACTGTTTCAATGCGTTTCACATTCGTTTCCTCCCTTTCATGTTGACGTTCATCTTTACTTTATCATATGGCGAGGCAAAAAAAGAACGGGGATGCCTTCACCTCGGGCAGTCGTTTTTGCATACAACAGTAAGAAAGGGGGGGGGAAAGTGTGAGCAAAGAACTGGAAAAGGCGCTCGAAGGTTGGGTTGCGTCACGCAAAGAAGGGCATGAAACGTTCATCCGCCTGTTTGAACAATGGGGAAAGGACTTTAACAAACAGTTGCAAGAAATCGAAAAATTGAACAATGGATTTTTAAAAAGTGTGCAAGGCAACTTAGACTACATCGAGCAATGGTTTGCGAAAAAGGAGCGGGAATTTGCCGAGCTGTTCCGCCGATTTGGATGACAAAATGGCCTTTGCGCCCATACGCCCCGCTAAGCCGGTGAATACGATACAGTAAACGGAGAAGGAGGTGCACATTATGATGGGCTTCTGCGGTTATGGTTATCCTTACGGCTACGGCTATGGCGGTGGCTATGGCGGTGGCTTTGTGCTGATTGTCGTGTTGTTCATTTTGTTGATTATTGTCGGCGCGGCATTTGTCGCCTAACGGAAAAAGCGAAAGGGATACGGGCCGTTTCGGCGCCACGGAGCGGCTCGTATTTTTCTTTCCCTAATTTGATGCACGCCGAGGCGGGAGCATCATACGATATAGCAGGGAGAAGGAGGCGGAACGATGGATCAGCAATTTTTTAAAAACATCGAAAAGAAAACAGGTGTCAATATGAAAGACGTTTTTGAGCTCGCCAACTCGCTGCAAAACGCCAATTTCAGCGATGAAAAAACGGTGCGCCAAGTGGTGAAGCGGGTGGCGCAAATTGCCAACCGGAAAGTGCCAAAAGAACTTGAGGATCAAATCGTCAAGGCGATCGTCCATAACGGCAAGCAAATTGATTTCAATACGATCGCCAATATGCTGAACAACAAAAAGTAAGCAAAAGGGAGCTTGCGTGCGCACAGCTCCCTTTTGCTCTGCTTGGCTCAGGAGAGCGAAACGATGTTCGATGATCCCAAGCCTTGGATCAGTGTAGACGAGGCTGTTCTATGGCCATCATTCGAGCGATTTCACCATCGTGACATGTGGGATGCCGGCGTCCATAAAGACGCCGGAGACGGTCGTATAGCCGAGCTTTTGGTAAAACGGTTCTGCGTGCGTCTGGGCGTTCAGTTTCGCCGTTTTCGCCCCTTTTGTTTTCGCCAGCTGTTCGATCGCTTCCATCACCATCCGTCCGGCGCCGCGGCCGCGGTAGGACGGCAGGACGCAAATGCGCTCGATTTTGCCGACGCCTTCGTCAATGAAACGGAGTCGCCCAGCACCCACCGGTGTTTGGCCATCATACAGGACGAGGTGGAACGAGTCGTCCTCGAATGCGTCGATTTCCTCGTCTTCCGGCACGTTTTGCTCCTCAATGAATACGAGCCGGCGGACGCGCAAGGCGTCTTCGTACAAAGCGCGATCTTGCGTTGTGCCAATCGCAATGTTCATCTCAGACCGTTTCCTTTCCTCCGACGATAAACGTTTCATAGACGGTCCACGAGCCGTTTTCCAGCTGATAGAGAAGATGGAAGCGGTCGACGGTCTCCTCGAAGTGCACATCTTGCAGCTTCAGCTGGCTGTAGACGTCCGCATATTCTGCGCCCGGCAAATCGCGGCCGATCGTAATGTGAGGCACGAACACAAACTCCGGCTTTCCGGCGAACAAGCCGCTGTGCAGTTGTTCATGAAGGCGCTCGAGCACGTCGTTTGGTTCCACCTTCAAATAAATGATGTTGCTTGTCGGGTAAAACGAGCTGAATTTCGTCACTTTGATCGGAATGGGAGGTGTTTCCGCCGCAATGCGGCGCAACTCTTTCGCCATTTTTTTTATTTGCTCCTCATCCGCTTCAAATGGGTATTTCAGCGTAATATGCGGCGGGATGAGGGCGTAATGGCTGTCGTACCGTTTCCGGTACGAGTTGGCGAAGTCCTGAATCCGTTTTGGCGGAAAGATCACAATGCCGTACTTCATTTTGTTTTCCCTCCTTGAACCAGTTCTTTTTCCATGCACAGGAAACGCACGGAATGGATGCGGCGGCTTCGACATCTTTGAAGTTGCTCCGTTTTGTCCTATAATGATAAAACAGCGGCTACGGCCCGGGGTACATCCGGCTGCCAATACGTCCACGCATGGCCGCCTTCGAACTCATGGTACGTATAAGCAAACCGTTTTTCCATAAACAAGTCCCGCGCCATTCGATTCGGGGTGATAAAATCGCGCACATGGCCATCCGTCGTTTTCACCGCTGTTTCCTCTGTGCCAACAGAATGGTAAAGCGAAAGGAGCGATGGATCGCGGAATGAGCGGATGCGCGCCAATACCGAGTCATCGATATAGGGGGACTGCATGGCGATTTTCCCAAATGTATGCGGATACAACAACCCGGCTAGAAGCGACACCGTTCCGCCGAGCGAATCGCCGATCAGCGCCTGGCCTTTGCCCATTTGGTATGTCGGCAGTTCGCGGTCCAAAAACGGGACGAGCTCATGGGCTAAAAAACGAAGGTATGCTTCGTGCTTTCGTCCTTCCGGGTGGTATTTCTCGTAGCGGTCGTTGACGTTCCGATACGGGATGCCGACGACGATCGTCCGGTCGATTGTTNCTTCTGCCATCAGCGTTTCGATGACGGTTTTCATTTTTCCATACATAAAATAATCTTTGCCGTCTTGCGCGATTAATAAAGAATATTTGTAAAGCGGCGAAAAATTGCTTGGCAAGTAGATGAGCAGTTCGATTTCTTCTTGCAGCTCTCCGCTGTACAACTTGCAGTCGCGCATCGTTCCTGTTGCTGTCGCCATGACCATCCTCCATGAAAGCGTAAGTTCATCTGTTATTGTAACATATTTGCGCCCAAAGATGTTAATGAAGGGCTCGAATTTTTCGCGAATTTGCCGAATCGCACCGCTGACAAAAAAATGGCTTGCAAAAACGTGGGGAATGCGTTACATTTTTATTAAATTTAAAAAAATTGAATACGCGTCCCATTCTTATCAAGAGAAGCGGAGGGAACTGGCCCAATGAAGCTTCAGCAACCAGCCGCCCGGCGGCCAGGTGCTAAATCCAGCGAATTGAGCATTCAATTCGGCAGATAAGAAGAAGCATGACCATGTGCGTATGGAAAAGTCTTCTTCTTAGAAGACTTTTTTTATTTACTCAAGCGGCCGCTTCCATCAACCGCGAGGCGGTTTCGGACGAAGGCGCTTGGCCGCTGCCCAACGGACAGTGGTGCTTCGTTGGGCATTAAGTGGTCGGCCGTTGATCCATGATGGAATNTTCAGCAGAAGGAGAGAGATGAGATGGAGAAACTGGAGACGTTGTTAGCGCAAATTGGCAACCGGAGCGAAACGGTGACGGGGACGGTCNACCCGCCGGTTTATTTTTCCACCGCCTACCGCCATGCCGGCATCGGAGAGTCGACTGGGTTTGACTACATCCGCACCGGCAACCCCACGCGCAAAATCGTCGAAGAAGCAATCGCGAGACTGGAAGGCGGCGACCAAGGCTATGCGTTCAGCTCCGGCATGGCCGCCATTCAGACGGTGCTCGCCTTGTTTGAGAGCGGAGATGAGTTT
>NZ_LDPD01000010.1:75204-76606 GCF_001026865.1 Geobacillus sp. ZGt-1
CGCAAGTATGGTCTTGGATTCCATTACGTCGATTTTGCTGATCTCGCTGCGGTGGAAGCGTGTATCACCGAAAAAACGAAAGCGATTTTCCTGGAAACACCGACNAACCCGCTTATGCATGAGACCGATATCCGCGCCGTCTCCGAATTCGCCAAGCGGCATGGGCTTTTGTTGATCGTTGACAACACGTTTTATACACCGGTGCTTCAACGCCCGATCGAACAAGGCGCCGATATTGTCATCCACAGCGCCACGAAATATTTAGGCGGCCATAACGACGTGTTGGCTGGCCTTGTCGTCGCCAAGGGCGAGGAGCTCTGTCAACGCCTGGCCGAGTATCAGAACGCCATCGGCGCGGTTTTGTCGCCGTTTGATTCGTGGCTGTTGATTCGCGGGATGAAAACGCTGGCGCTAAGGATGCGCCAGCATGAAGAAAACGCCAAGCGCATCAGCGCCTTTTTGCGCGAACATGAAGATGTTACAGACGTCTTATATCCAGGAAGAGGCGGGATGCTGTCGTTCCGGATTGCCGATGAAAAGTGGGTGAACGGGTTTTTAAAAAGCTTGCGCCTCATTACGTTCGCGGAAAGCCTGGGCGGAGTCGAAAGCTTTATTACGTACCCAGCGACGCAGACGCATGCGGACATTCCTGAGGAAATCCGCATCCAAAACGGTATTTGCAACCGGCTGCTCCGTTTCTCGGTCGGCATTGAGCACGCTGACGATTTGATCGCCGATTTGGCGCAGGCATTGAAAAACATGAAAGAGGTGTAAGCGATGGAACAGGAATGGGCGTTTTCGACGAAACTGCTCCATAACGAATGGAAAGTCGACCGCGAAACGGGGGCGGTGAGCGTGCCGATCCAGCACGCCTCCACGTTCCATCAGTTCGATTTCGATTCATTCGGCAAATACGACTACAGCCGCTCCAGCAACCCGACGCGCGAGGCGCTTGAGGAAACGATCGCGGCGTTAGAAGGCGGAACGCGCGGGTTTGCGTTCGCCTCTGGCATGGCGGCTATTTCAACGGCGTTTTTGCTTCTCTCAAAAGGCGACCACGTGCTCGTGACCGAAGACGTCTACGGCGGCACATACCGGATGATCACCGAGGTGCTGAGCCGGTTCGGCATTGACTATACGTTCGTTGATATGACCGACCTCAAGGCGGTGGCGGAAAACATCCGGCCGAATACAAAAGTCATTTATATGGAAACGCCGTCCAATCCATTGTTAAAAGTGACCGATATTCAAGGCGTCGTCAAGTTGGCGAAGGCGCATGGCTGTTTGACATTCTTGGATAATACGTTCATGACGCCGGCGTTGCAGCGGCCGCTTGATCTTGGAGTCGATGTCGTCCTTCACAGCGCCACGAAATTTTTAGCCGGCCATAGCGACGTCGTCG
>NZ_LDPD01000100.1:0-3321 GCF_001026865.1 Geobacillus sp. ZGt-1
CTCCTAACGGGAATGCTCCTGTCACGACGAGCAACAATATGAGGAATGGAATCGGATCATTTTCGAGGCGATGGAGTTTGCTTCTTATCTCTTGATTAAATACATACATAATTATCGTTTATGTTGCGTCATCGTTCGCGTCCATTACTATGATCAGTTAAACCAAACATTGCGGTTCAAAGAAAAGGACAGCGGGAAAATCCATTATATCCATGTGTCGTCTATTAAGGACATAAAAACAGCCCCTTTCTCACCTTGAAAGGGGCTTATTGCTTTTAATCTTCAAACAGCTCATTCATTAAATCCTCAATTTCTTTTCTTCGTCTATCAGTTTCTTCTTTGTCCACGCGAAAATGGCCATTCTCCAATATAATCACATCGCCAACCTCAGCGTTCTTAGGAAGCATGCTTTTTTCGATATCTACCATTTTTCCATCTTCTGCTTCACAAACCGCCAAATCGCCTTCGAAACGGTCGATAATATACTTCATTTACTCACTTCCTATTCATTATAATCATTTCAATGGTTTTACATTAAAAGTGAGAGTCGTTCCATTAGTGGTTGCAATGATAGTACCTTGTTTATCAGTTCTAAATATACTTACCTTATATGATTTAAGACGATTTAATACCTCAGATGTTGGATGACCGTACGAGTTGTTTTTCCCAACAGAAATCACAGCATGGGCTGGTTTTACAGCTTTTAAAAGTGTCGCACTGGTCGATGTTTTCGCACCGTGATGACCTACTTTCAACACATCAGCGCGCAAATCCTTTTTCGCTTTAACCATATCCGCTTCTGCTCGAGTCTCGGCGTCGCCTGTAAACAGAAACGACTTTTTGCCGTAGGTTACTTTCAAAACAGCGCTCCAGTCATTTGTATCGCTAGTGCTGTACGATTTTACAGGTCCAACAAACTTCGCAGTCACACCTTTAATTGGCAGAACAACATCTGCTTTAGCAACCTTTATAGTAAGCTTTTCATTTTTAACAGCAGTCAAAAAATCCTTGTATGCTTGCGTTGTACTACCGACCCTTGGGGCATATACGCTTTTTACAGGGAAAGCCTTGAGAACCTCATCAAGACCGCCAATATGGTCGGCGTCTGGATGAGTCGCGATCATGATTTCGATGTCCTTTACCTTCTGTTTTTTAAGATAGGCGACGACATCACTGCCATCTTTATTTCCTCCATCAATGAGAATGTCCTCTCCATTTGGCGCTTTAATGTAAATACTGTCACCTTGCCCAACATTGATGAAGTGTACATACATGTTTTTTGGGGCTGCGTCTGTTACAATTCCCGGTAGTATTGCTATCATAAATACAATTACAGCTACCATCAGCATCTTGATTTTCCTCATTGAAAACTCCCCCTTTTACTTTTCAAGAAGATTATACCATCAATTGAGCTAAGAGGGAGTATAGAAAACAAACAGGAGGCGAAAAAATGTTCGATATTATCAGGAGACTAAGGTGTCCGGTATGCTCAAAAATTGTCCGCCTAGCGATAAAGTGTTCTTGGATATAATCAATACAATCATCCACCAGAGATGCTACTATCAAAATTTGTCCCGTAAATTCCTCCCATTCAAAGACAAAGGAACATTTCAACATATGTTGCTGAAGTATCCGTTTTTACTTGATGATAATGATAATGAAAGTGTTTAATTTTGTGTCTGACAAAAAAATAAATTAAGTTCGTTTTTTCAAGACACGATGATATGCCGTGTCCTCAGAATCCCCTGACCGGGGGACACCCACTGTCCATATTGTCACGGGAGACACGTTTATTATTTCGGTCTGTCGCGATTCATTGTCCATCGTCTCCGGCGACCGCTAATCCATCGGGACATCTGTCGCGACACATTCCACATCTTGTCCTCTGTCAGACAATTGCTGTCTCCTTTTTGTCTTCACCAAGGACAAGTGAGAAAACAACAGGAGTGGCCGTTGTCCTCCGACGGAATACTTTCGCGACACCTTGTCGCAACTGTATATCTTAGTTGCATAGATTTTTGATTGATCGAGGAACAGGGACACGTCCCTTGTCCTCGTCTTTTATTTCATACCGCCCTTCGCGTCATCCTGGTGTCCTCACCTTCATTCGATACCCTGATCCTAAGGAGAATTTTTATCTTATTGATAAATTTGCATTGAGAATTATGTTCTAAATAATCATATCATCACCAATCAAAAGCTAATCAATAAACCTATCCCCTTTATAATAACTACTAACTGGCATTTTCACCTTGCAGCTATGCGTCCAAAATCAATCTTTAAAATCCCTTTTTCCATCCTTTTTGCGACGATCCGCTTGCATTTCACCCTTCATCGAAGTGAAAATCTAAAGTTTAAAACCCTCGGGACTCCCCCACCAGACTAATGAGGTATGAGAGCAAAACCATCTTGGTTTATTTCTTTCTGGTAGCGGGCAAGCAGGCTGACGCCCATAATATAAGGGCGACGAACCATTTCACGGGAACGTCAGTTCTTGACCAACCTCTTAAGCTGCTGGACACGCCGCACCGATATCTGAAGCATCATGGCCAGCTGCTTATTTGTCGCGTCAGGGTGTCGCTCCATTGCCTTCTGCAGTTGCCATGCCTTGTCCTCCGTTCGCTCCCGTTGTTCCTCGAGGTACTCCTCCCTTGTCTTCGCCCCTTGTCCCCGGCTCAACTCCCCTGTCCTCGCCCTGTCGCGTTCCCGTTTCCGCCGGCGCTTCTCATTGGCGTCAATAATGGTCTGCAAGTGTCGCTGTTCCTCCGGCGTGATGTCCAGCCATCGAATGATCGTAGAGTTCTTCAGATTATAGCCGGCACCGGGATAGCCTTTTTTCCTCGCCTCCTCATTCGCCTTTGCATCATTCCTAGCCATCCACGCTTTCTCGGCACTTTTTGTCGCCCGGATCACCTCTTTCTCGGACAGCGGCTCCTTAAATCCAGCGTTCAGCTCTATCATCTGTTTCAGCGCCTCATCGGGATCATCAGTGAGGCAACAACTCCAGTATCGATATAAAAAACAAAACAGCTCCCTGTATCCCTTCAGATCATAATTTCTAAGCTCCGCAAGACGAATCAAATCCAGCAGCCTGGCATAGTGCAACGTCTGGATATTATGCAGCCGGACAAGTTTCCCTTTTCTTCCTCTCTTCCCTGTCTCCGCCCTTGTCAATTCCGGCAAGTACTCATATTGCAAGTCACGGAGGACATACCTGTCGCCGTGCCGGTACTCGACGACGACTTCCCTTTTGCTCTTGGAGTTGACCGACCCGTCGATCCGGAACACCCTGGTCGGATCCAGCGACTTCTTGTCCGCCCC
>NZ_LDPD01000101.1:0-925 GCF_001026865.1 Geobacillus sp. ZGt-1
TAGCTGTACCTTTCATCATCATTGTACCATGATTTTCTTCGCGAGGAAGTGAGACGAAATGACTATTTTCGACCTTTGAACCATTTCATATATATCTCAAACATTCCTGCTTCACCGTTAAATCCCTAGTTGAAGTTCGTGTACAGTATATTTGCTTTTTGTCACAACTCCCCGGTGCCGCAATGTTTCATGCACTTTCTCATTATACAAGCGAACGTTTTCATTCATGACCTTCCACTCAACCGACCGTTGATGGCAAAACCCATCGATATCATTGTCGAGATGTTTCACATAGCGATAGGGGCCAATGATCCCGATGCTGAGCCACGCTCCATTGCGAACCAACACGATATCCCCTTGTTCCATCGTATGGACAAACGCCCAGATTGCGCCAAGAGCGTTGCCAAGCTTCGCCCCCGAATAATGGTACACGTTGCGCAATCGCTCTCTCAGTTCATCTTTGCTTATGCCGTCTAAATTGCCGATCAGCGGCCAGCCAATCCCTATGACTTGATCGCGAATGAATTCGTCGTACCGCTGAAACCCATGCGGTTTCGTTTTCATTTGAAATACATGCGCCATTTCCAATCCCCCGTTTCCCTTTCAACCTCCGCCTTAGCCACACCGTCCCATCCATCAAAAAGCGACAGGCGCGTAACCACTTCAACTTCTTGCATGCTTCTTAAGAACGGCGGTAATCGCCTCAATCGTTTCTTTGGCGGCATCCGTCAACGCTTCAAATTTAAAGGCAATCGACTGAGCGTTTGGATTGATGGACGGGCCTGCGTTTCGATCTCTGCGAAACGCTGTGATCGCCTCCAAGTCTCGTTTGAGGCCATCCGGAAGCAGCGCTCGCTCGAACCTCCAACTGACGATGTGGGGCTCTTTCGCTGTGTAATCGTTGGATCCTTCATATTGTATCTCA
>NZ_LDPD01000102.1:0-254 GCF_001026865.1 Geobacillus sp. ZGt-1
AACGAACAAAAACGCATCGCTGATAAAATTGAGCGGCTGTTTGCGAAAATCGACGAAGCAAAGCGGCTGATTGAAGAAGTGAAGGAGTCGATCGAACGGCGGCGGGCGGTCATGTTGGAGAAGGCGTTTAAAGGGCAATTAGGGACAAATGACCCGAGCGAGAAAAGTATATTGGAAACATCCGATGATCTAAGTGAAAAAGACGTCATTCCGAAAGAACAATGGCCTTATGAGGTGCCGGGGAATTGGGTGTG
>NZ_LDPD01000103.1:0-372 GCF_001026865.1 Geobacillus sp. ZGt-1
TGGCTCTAAATGGCCAACTAAAGCGCGAGTTGCTTTTATTGGCGGATGAGCTGGACAAGTCCCAGGCCGGGGACTAACCTATCGGGCGAGGACATGTACCTGGCCGAGGACTCCGAGGACTAGTCCCTGGAGTCGCGAGCGACGCACCGCGCCATGGCGCGGCCGGAACGTAGTGGAGGAGTCGCAGCAGGAAAAATTTTTTCAGCGAAGCGGAAAGAAAAAATTTTTCCTGCTCGACTTGCGGAAGCGAGGGAGTGCGCATGGCGACGGGAGGTATTGCATATGTCTTCGCGGACACGCTTTTGCGATCGCGCGACACGCCCAAGGCCGTGTCGCGCCTGCCCAGCGGCGAGCGACAGGGGGGTGCGGGGG
>NZ_LDPD01000104.1:0-567 GCF_001026865.1 Geobacillus sp. ZGt-1
AGTCACTGTCGAACTCGGGTAATAAAATTTCAATTGTTAAAATATAAAATTAAAGGAGGTATTTGTATTTTATGAACAAATCTTTCCTGCTTTCTTCGATTGTAGCTTTAGGCCTCATTGGCACCTCAGGAGTTCCGATGGCGTACGCTCAGGTGGATGCGCAAGTGAATAAGGCGAAGATCCAAATCGAACAAGAGATGGAAAAGAAACAACGAGAAGAGCGGCAAGAAATCATAAATTTAATCAATGAACCTGTTGATCAAGAAGCCGTGAAGAAAGAAATAGAGTGGATGAAAAAGAATGCTCCTGACAAGTATAATCAAGTTATTAGCGGGCAACAGGCAAAAGGGGTATCAGCATTAGCATCAAGTGGTGCCTTAGGAACTAATGGGGACATCTTAATTACTTATGATAGTGAAAGTTCTGGATGGAATCATGGTCATGCTGCCATTGTCCGTTGGGATGGTGAATATATAATTGAAGCATGGCCAGGTGAAGGAGTCCGCTACTACGTTAACAACTGGAAAACACGTTGGAAAACATGGAAAGATGATGTATAAAATTTTG
>NZ_LDPD01000105.1:0-479 GCF_001026865.1 Geobacillus sp. ZGt-1
AACAATTTAACAAAATACTTGAATATTTAAATATTAATCTTATTTATATAAACCAATTAGTTTCCTTTCCAGTTTACAAGATGATTGAGTTAATAATGAATTGTAAAGTAGATTACCTGTTCTTTATACATGATTTCTTCTGTGTTTGCCCAAGCTATAATCTAATTAACTTTAAGGGAAAGTACTGTTTTGCGGAAACCAATAGTTCTATATGCCAAAAGTGTGTTGCTTCTAGGTTAGCGACAGAAGAGGTAGTAAATCTTAAGGGAACTAATCTTGACATTGTGGAATGGAGAACAAAGTTTTTGAAATTATTAACGGGTGCCAAACAAGTTTTAGCACCAAGTAAAAGTACTAAAGATATTGTGCAAAAATATTATAGTCAAATAGATATAAAAGTAAGAGAGCATAAATTAGATTTAGATTTAGAAAATACCTTTGATGAAAAAAATGTTCTAAATCATGAATTGAATATTGCT
>NZ_LDPD01000106.1:0-263 GCF_001026865.1 Geobacillus sp. ZGt-1
TTTCACCAGCCTTCTAGGGGTTTGTTTTTTCTGAATAGCGGGAACTTTTTTGGCACAAAAATTGCTTGAGTAGAAAATAAGGCGGAACGGTGGGAGAGGAAATGGCAATGATGGTCGGAGACATCATGGTGAAGGCAAAGGCAGTAATTTTTGAAAGCGATTCCCTTGATGAAGCGGCTCGGACATTCGTTGAATATGGACTTGATGGGATGGTCGTATGCCGTTGCAGTGAGGAAATCGTCGGCGTGGTGGCGGTCAAAGAC
>NZ_LDPD01000107.1:0-334 GCF_001026865.1 Geobacillus sp. ZGt-1
AAATAATGTGCTAATTTACATTAATATACTAAAACTATAAAAATGTTGATATATCAATAAAAATAAAAAGACCAATTCCTATGCGAATTGGTCTTAAAAATAGGTTGTTAAATATCTTTTTGTACTCCAAAACTGAACCCGTTATTTTCAGTCACCTCTTTGTTTATTTTTTATTTATTCATTTTTAGTACCCGACTTTTTTGTCACGCAAAAAAAATCGTGGTACCCGACTTTATTTTGTACGAAATGCAAAATTGAACGTAAGAATGCGGGGTTTATCGTTTCACAGTACCCAACTTTTTTGTAATTTAACAACTGTTGTTGAATGACAAAA
>NZ_LDPD01000108.1:0-1018 GCF_001026865.1 Geobacillus sp. ZGt-1
CTGGCGCTGACAGCGGACGGCACCCCGTCCAACAAGATGATGGTCTCTCCGGAAAACAGCTCCAAAAACAGGTGTTCCCAATCGACGACATGCTTCACACCGCCCACCGCGGCCAACTTTTGTTCGATCCACGGAAACCATTCTTTTTCTGTTAATGACAGTGGAAATGACGCCTCCAGCAACGGCGTCAGCAAAAACTCGTACACATGTTTTTCGTCAACAAGGCCATCCACAAAGACGATGGCTGCTTTGATTTGCCTCTCTTGACCCAGCGAAAACCGACGGATGACGACATCGCTGCTTTGTCCAGTCGTTTGGCGGATGATGTCAAGGTTGACGGCTAATTCAGCTGACATCGGCTCTTGCGGGACGTCCGCCGCCTCGCCGCTATGGTCCGGTCCTTCTTGTTTCACCCCGTCATTGATCTGCTTTTTTTGTCGGCCCATTCCCCATTGAAACAGCATGTTTTTCCTCCTCACTCCGCTTCCTTTTTATCCCTCATTATGGACACGAAATCGGGAGGACATACGCCCGTGCATCGGTTTTGAATCAATAGCAAAAACTAAAGAAAAACAGCAGGTGGAACACCATGAAACTAATTGTTGTTTGGCTGATGTTTGCCTTGCTCGCCATAGGAACGATGGTAAGCATGGATCAGTTGATGGGGATGACCTTGCATCAATCGTTGCATATCGTGCTGAACCCATTTCGAGTAATGAAGGCACCAGAACTGTTTATTTTCTCATTGTTCGTCCTTTCACTATTGCTCGATCTGTTGAACGTTTGGATGTGGAAACGAAAAAACAAAACGTCTTGACCAACAGCCGGGGGCAAAAAGAGGAAGGTGCCCCAAAAGCAACGGGACACCTTTTCTCTTCATCGGGCGTTACCTTTTCTGTATTTGCTCCCAATGATGCTGTTGTTGCAACCACTCGCGAACATGGGTGCTGTGTGAAGACAAGGGAACGGTAAACGAATCGCCGTCGCTTTGCAGCAATTCAATATTCCCCTGCCATGT
>NZ_LDPD01000109.1:0-907 GCF_001026865.1 Geobacillus sp. ZGt-1
ACAAGTAAAAGTGGTTGTCTGCCTAGTAGAAAGACAGTTAGATAAGTGTTTGGAGCATTTTAATGAAATATTTGATGAAATTATCTTAGCAAAAGATCTTCAAATTGAAAATTTTGAAAGCTTTATTTTTAGATATGATGTAGTTGAGGCATGTACTGCTGTTAAAGGTCAATTATTTAAATTTCTGTTAGATAATTATAGTGATGAAAAGATAGTATACCTCGATCCTGATATAAAGGTGTATGGCAGTTTAAGTGATTTAGAGGGTATACTAGATGAACATGAAATCGTTTTAACTCCTCACTTGTGCGAGCCAGAGGATAAAGATAACATAGGTGCAATTATTGATAATGAGATTAGTTCTCTAAGATATGGTGTTTTTAATCTAGGATTTTTAGCAATTCGTAGAGGAGAGACCTCGCGGAAATTTATAAACTGGTGGACAGACAGGTTAGACTTATATTGTTATGATAATATGATTGAAAAGGGATTATTTACTGATCAAAAGTGGATTGATTTAGCCCCATGTTTTTTTGATGTCTATATATTAAAGCATCCCGGATATAATGTAGCTACTTGGAATATAACAAAAAGAAATATAACGGAAGGTAAAAATGGAAAGTATTTTGTAAATGGAAAACCTTTAGTATTTTATCATTTTTCAGGTTTCGATTCAGGTGCCAATGAAGTAATGCTCCAAAAATACATTAAAAACTCCTCACACCCTATTTACAAGATGAGAAATAAATATATTGAAGAAATGAATTTTTTTGGTCAAGAAGAATTAGGTAAATTTGAGTGGAGTTACGGTTATTTTGAGAATGGGGAAAAAATTCAAAAACAGACTAGAGTGCGATTTCGAAATAGTGAATTATTTAAAGAATTGTTTCCAAATCCATTTTTGGAG
>NZ_LDPD01000011.1:0-808 GCF_001026865.1 Geobacillus sp. ZGt-1
TTTTGTGAATTATTTCGGAAGAGAAAATCCATCGGTTCATAGGAGGGGGAGGAGGACGTGATTCAATTTCATGACTTTGGCATTGACGTCCAAACGTATGCAGAGCGTGGAAAAGAAAACGACTTCCCTCTTCTGAAAAAGTGTCCGCATTGCCGGGCCAAGCGCCCGTTGCACCGCCACGGTTACGATGAGCGAAACGCATTGACCCCACATGGTGATGATCGCATTTGGATTGTCCGGTATCGCTGTCGGGAATGCTTGAAGACGGTGAGTGTGCTGCCTTCCTTTCTCCTCCCGTATTTTCAGTATACGTTGTCCGCCATATGGCAAGTCGTGAAAGAGCAGTTGGGATTGACCGAGGGGACGAACCGGGCTCCGTTTCTCCCGACAAAGGACGGCATCATCTTTTATGTCCGACGGTTCTGCCGAAACCTATCAAGCCTTCACAGCTTTTTTGCGAGGCGGTGGAGGATCATAGGCCCTATCGTGAAAAAAGAAAAGGAACGGGCTTCCTGGTGGATCCGGACGTTGGAGAAACACGGTCTTGATTCGGTCATCAGAGACATGTGGGAGGACGGATTCCGACACCCTTTTGCGAATCAAATGGGATCCTGATTTTACATACATATCCTAAATTGGAAATAGTTGAGGTTCCCACAAACCTTTCCTATCGACGGNGAAAAAGCGATCCGGTACGATAAGGGCAGACGGACCGGAACGGTCCTGATTCCAAGTGAGACAAGGAGGAGATTCGAATGGATGAGTCGATGAGACACGACATTGCCCTGTTTCGGTACGGGCTAATCGC
>NZ_LDPD01000011.1:840-950 GCF_001026865.1 Geobacillus sp. ZGt-1
CGTATCTGAAAGAGGTGAGCGAGCGAGTGCACCATGTTCCCCACCAGGGCGACAAACGAATCGCAGCCAAGACGATCCTCGATTGGTGCACCCGATACAAAAAAGGGGGC
>NZ_LDPD01000011.1:2100-2165 GCF_001026865.1 Geobacillus sp. ZGt-1
CTGGAGTACGTGAAACGAACCCGGGGGATCGGGCTGTTGATCGGAGAGCCGGGGGCGGGCAAGAC
>NZ_LDPD01000110.1:0-5421 GCF_001026865.1 Geobacillus sp. ZGt-1
GCCGAGAGCGTGATGAGCCGTTAGCGGCAACATTACATAGAAGATGATACGGGTAATGCATAAGCACGTGTATTAAATAAAAACGGTGGGGATATATATGCAAGACATTATAAAAAAAGAGCAGGAACGTTTAGATGCGACAATATCTGTTATTGATGAGCTGTTAGAAAAAAATAAACAAAATATGAATAAAACTGCAAAAGATGTTGTAGAAGCACAGCTTATTGCATATGCCAAGAAAGAAGTCAAAAAGCTTCAAGATATGCGCCCCAATCCATATTTTGGGCGATTGGATTTTGAAGATGAGTTTGGAAAAGAGACCATTTACATTGGAAAAAAGGGGATTGAAAAAGATGGAGAGTTGATTGTTGTTGATTGGCGGACGGATTTAGGAAGATTATACAATGCTTACCAAGGTGTACAAAAGACTTTCCAAGTCGGAATAGAAAACAGACCGGTAACGATTCACGGAAAACGTGGTATCGTCATTAAAAATGGAAGAGTGATTAAAGTAACCGATATTGGAAAATCGGAAATCGTTGAAAATGAAAATGGCGAAAAAGTCAAATACATGGACGATTATTTAAAAGAAATTTTGACAAATACGGAAGAAGCTCATCGACTTCGGGATATTATCGCTAGCATTCAAGCCGAACAAGATGAAATTATCCGCCTGCCACTGAAAGATACGATTATCGTCCAAGGTGCGGCTGGAAGCGGAAAATCAACGATTGCGTTGCATCGCATTTCATATCTTTTATATCAATATCACGAGCAAGTCAAACCGAAAGATATTCTTATTTTAGCGCCGAACGAGATTTTCTTATCCTATATTAAAGATATCGTACCGGAAATCGAAATTGAGGGGATTGAGCAACGAACATTTTACGATTGGGCATCTACTTATTTTACCGATGTTCATGATATTCCTGACTTACATGAGCAATATGTACATATATACGGGTCAACGGAAAAAGAAGACTTGATAAAAATTGCTAAATATAAAGGATCGCTTCGATTTAAAAAGCTTCTAGATGACTTTGTTGAGTACATCGGCAATACGATGATTCCGCATGGTGACATCGTTATTGAAAGCGGGGTTATTCTTTCCAAGGAAGAAATTCATCAATTTTATCATGCCAAAGAACATTTGCCTCTCAATGTACGCATGAAAGAAGTAAAAGAGTTTATCTTAAATTGGAGCAATGAACAAATCAACATTCGCAAACAACAAATTGAAGATGAATTTGAGGAAGCGTATCGGAAATGGGTTGTAACGCTTCCGGAAGGAGAAGAAAGAAAAGCGGTATATGAAGCATTAGAAAAAGCAAAACAATTGCGTATGAAGATCTTTCAAGAAAAAATGCAACATGAAATTTCGCTTATCGTGAAAAAGATGGAAAATATCCCTGCGTTGTTAATGTATAAATCGGTGTTCCAGAAAAAAGTATTTGAGAAATTTCATCCGGATATCGATGAAGAATTGCTAAGTCTTTTACTGAAAAACGGAAGACAAATTAAACAGGAACGTTTTATGTACGAAGATATTGCCCCGCTCATTTATTTAGATGCGAAAATCAATGGAAAAAAACTGCAGTACGAACACATTGTTATTGATGAAGCGCAAGATTATAGCCCATTTCAACTTGCGATTATGAAAGATTATGCGAAATCGATGACGATATTAGGCGATATTGCGCAAGGAATCTTTTCTTTCTATGGACTTGACCGTTGGGAAGAAATAGAATCGTATGTTTTTAAAGAAAAAGAGTTTAAAAGACTTCACTTGCAGACAAGCTACCGCTCGACAAAACAAATTATGGATTTGGCCAACAGGGTGTTATTAAATAGCAATTATGATTTTCCGCTTGTCATTCCTGTAAACCGTCCAGGGGACGTTCCTACGATTAAGAAAGTTGAAAGCATCGGTGAACTTTATGATGAAATAGTAAATTCGATACGATTATTTGAAGAAAAGGGTTATAAAAAAATTGCGATTTTAACAGCGTCCAAACAAGGAGCCATTGATACATATGACCAATTAAGGAGACGTCAAATTACGCAAATGGAAGTGATTACAGAAGGAAACCAAGCGCTTAAAGAGAAAATTGTTATTATTCCTTCTTATTTAGTCAAAGGACTTGAGTTTGATGCGGTGATTATCGAAGATGTTAGCGACGAGACATTTAAAGATGAAACACAACATGCTAAGATGTTGTATATGTCTATTACTCGCGCTCATCACGACTTACATCTATTTTACCGTGGAAATATATCGCCACTATTGGAAGAGCGAGACCCCAGCGCGCCGCCAAAACCGCGAAAATCGTTTGCCGACTGGTTAATTACGGATATAAACGATCCGTATGTGGAACCACAAGTGGAAGCGGTAAAGCGTTTGAAAAAGGAAGATATGATTCGATTATTTGATGACGAAGAAGAAGAGTTTGTTGAAGAAGCGTTTGAAGATGATCGCGAACGATATTACGATTTCCATGCTTGGTTAAAAGTTTGGCGCCGCTGGGCGGAAATGCGAAGACAATTAGACGAAAAATCGTAAAGGTTGGGATGTAGTGTTGAAGAAATATTCCGGTGGGTTTACAGCGGAACACCTTTATAGAAATGAAATGAAAATCATTGTTCATTTACAACTACAAGGGTTATCGAAAGAGGAAATAAAGAAAAAAGTTTTTGAAGAAAATTTACTTCATTGTCGCAGTGAAGCGGCAATAAAAGATCTATTTCCTCGCGTTTATCGGCGAGCCGAAGTCCTTGATCAGCAGCTAAAGTTTTTTCTAATACATGGAGCACGTTCCGACCAAAACGCGCTCCTGCTATATGCATTTTTAAAACGTTTTGCGTTTCCTCGTGATTTTGTTTTGGAAGTGATCCATTATAACATGAAAAGATTTAAGTCAACGGTATCAGAAGGAAATATTCGCACGTTTTTTGAAGAAAAGGAACAGCAATATGAACAAGTGAGAAACTGGACCGATAAAACAAAATATAAACTAAAGCAAGTGATGTTAAAAATAATAGTAGATGCCGAATTGCTTAAGAAAAATGGAAACGAATACGAAATCAAACCGATTCCATTAAGCAGAGAGTTGCGTGATTACGTCGAACGAAATCCGGTGTATCGCGACTTACTCATCTTAACATTAAACGAATAATATAGGAGGTTTGCAGTGGAGATTCAAAAAAAATTAGATCGGTTTTTTGAAGAGATTCAAAAAGATGAATTTTTGCAGATGAGAGGATTAGGAAATGAAGTACCATACTTCATTTTTGATTACGAACCGGAACATGAGTTGATTGTCCGCCAATCGATCCGATATTTTACGAATCGGATTCATTTAAACATTAAAGTGCTCAATTTATTGAAAATGGTTATTGAACTATTTGACGATATTGGATTAGAAGGGTTAAAACAATTTGAGGAAGAACAAGGAACGGAAGCCTTGTTTGACGCTTTGCGCCCAACGATCGAAGAAGAACAGCTAGTAGACAAAATTGCCGAAGCGGCAGAACAAGCACAAATCATTTTTATCACCGGGATTGGGAGTGTATTTCCATTAGTACGGGCTCATGAATTGCTAAATCAATTGCATCCGAAAGTAACCAACGTGCCAATCGTTATTTTTTATCCAGGAACATATACAGGGCAAGGCCTGAGCCTATTTAATCGTTTCGAATCCAACGGATATTATCGGGCATTTTCTATCTAATGGACAGAGGAGGGTTCGCAGTGTTACAAAACACATTTACTATTCAGGAACTGTTTAAAAAGCCGATTGACCGCGAAATTAATGGGGTAGTGCAAGCGGGACAATACGACGAAAAAGTGGTTCACAGCGAATTAGAAGAATATGTCATGACGAAAGAAATCAGCGAAAATATGAAATATTTCTTTAAAAACTACACTAATAGTTTTGATCATCCGACGACAAAAATAGGAGTATGGATTTCCGGCTTTTTTGGTTCAGGTAAATCCCATTTTCTAAAAATTTTATCCTATTTGCTCAACAACGAAACCGTATATGGCAAACGAGCGGTTGATTTCTTTACAGAAAAAACAGATGACCAAGAATTATTAGAAATGATGCAGCGCTCCGCAACGTATGATAGCCATGCAATTTTATTTAACGTTGATTCCAAATCAGCGGGCGGTAAAAAAGAAAAAGCAACTATTGTAGAAGTATTTTTAAAAGTATTTAACCAATATTTAGGATACTCTCCAACGCTTTGGATTGCCCATATCGAGCGGCAATTGGCAGACGAAGGAGTATATGAGAAATTCGTAAGACATTTTGAAGAAATAGAAGGGAAACCATGGAAGGAAGAACGGGTGCGGATTTTATTAAAACGCAAATCGTTTATTCAGGCGTTAGCTAGATTAGGGTATGACGAAGAAACGTCGGCAGGCTTCTTGGACGCGGCTAAGAAAACGTTTGAAATCAGTTCTGAAGAATTCGCGAAAATTGTTGCAAAACACGTCAAAGAAAAAGGAGACAACTACCGCCTTACGTTCCTTGTCGACGAAATCGGTCAGTATATTGGCGATGATCCGAACCTTATGTTAAATCTACAAACCGTTGTCGAAGATTTAGGAAACTATTGCCAAGGAAAAGTGTGGGTGATTGTTACTTCTCAAGAACAAATCGATGCAGTAACAAAAATTAAAGGCGCTGACAATTTTTCTAAAATTCAAGGCCGTTTCGCAACACGTATTCACTTGACGAGCTCTAATACGGATGAAGTCATTAAACGCCGTCTATTAGAAAAAAGTCCGGCAGCTGCCGATCATTTGAAAATTGAATTTGAGCAAATCGGACAAAGTTTAAACAATACGTTAACGTTTGAAAAAGATACGTGCGTGCTTCAAAGCGGATTCAAAAATGAAGAAGAATATGCGGCGATTTATCCGTTCGTCCCATATCAAGTCGAATTGTTGCAACGGGTTTTTGATAAAGTACGCCGCCAAGGGGAGGCGGGGGCTCATTTAGCGCACGGAGAACGCTCCTTATTAAACGCCTTCCAGGAAGTTGCGTTGCAATTAAAAGACCAAGATACAAACCAATTGGCCCGTTTTTCCCAATTTTATGAAACGGTTAAACGATTTTTAAGCACCTCTGTTTCGGCGACGATCGCATCGGCAGCGAAACGCGAAGGCATCACAGAGTTTGACGTTGAGGTGTTAAAAGTGTTATTTATGATCAAGGGGATCGAGCAGATTAAAGCAACGGTAGAAAATATTACCACTTTGCTTGTCGACAGTGTAGACTGCATAAAAAATGATTTAGAAAAAGAAGTTCGCCGTTCGTTAAACCGTCTTCGCCGAAACATGTTAATTGCGGAAAATGCGGATAAAACGTTCGTGTTCTTAAGCGATGACGAACAAGAGATGAATCGCGAGATTGA
>NZ_LDPD01000111.1:0-728 GCF_001026865.1 Geobacillus sp. ZGt-1
TCGAAAAGCCGCGGTCGTATATCCGTTCCGCCACATCCGGATCAACGCCTAATCCGTTATCCTCGACCTCAATAATCAAGTCATCGCCGAGGTCGGTCAAAAAAATGGTCACTCGTTTCTCTTCTTTTCCGTTGTGGAGGACCGCTTCCATGGCGTTATCCAACAAATTCCCGATAATCGTCACCAAATGGTCGCGATCGATCCATGGCGGCACATCGCGAAAACTGCTTTCCCGATCAATTTCAAAGGTGATTTTCAGCTCATGGGCGCGGTTGAACTTGCCAATCAGCAGCCCGCCGATGATCGGATCCGGGATTTCTTTCATGACAAAACGAATGATATTTTGTTGTAAGTTCGTTTCTTTCGTAATAAGCTCAAGCGCTTCTTCATACGACTCAAGTTGAATCAACCCAGAGATCAAATACAGCTTATTGGAAAATTCATGTGTTTGCGCCCGCAGCGCATCCGCGTACACCCGGAGCTGGGACAGCTCTTTTGTGAGGCGATACAGCTCCGATTTGTTGCGAAACGTCGATACCGCTCCAATCACGCGCCCTTGCTTGTCTTTGATCGGAATTCGGTTCGCAATGACGGTCTCTCTCCCTAAAACCATCTCATCATCGTATTCCGCCCGCCCTGTTCGGATCACTTCGGGCAAGCGAGAATGGGGAATGAGCCGCAAAATGGGCATTCCCAATACACTGTGCTCCTTCTCATACCCAAGCAAC
>NZ_LDPD01000112.1:0-1622 GCF_001026865.1 Geobacillus sp. ZGt-1
AATATCGGCGCAGCTACTACGGCAAACGGTACATCGGTATCCTCCGTATTGTCTGGAGGCATTGCAAATGCTAAATTTGCTGGAGGAACGGCTAATAAGTTAACAGACGTCAGCAATGCCGGCACGGATGAATATGCTTTAGATATCATGTCTTTCAGCGGCGCAACGGCAGCGATTTCGAAAATCGACATCGCGATCAACACCGTTTCGACGGAGCGCGCCCGCCTCGGTTCGTACCAAAACCGCTTAGAGCATACGATCAACAACTTGGATACGTCGGCGGAAAACTTGACGGCAGCAGAATCCCGCATCCGCGACGTCGATATGGCGAAGGAAATGATGGAATTTACGAAACAAAACATTCTCACCCAAGCAGCCCAATCGATGTTGGCTCAAGCGAACCAACAGCCGCAGAGCGTGCTCCAGCTGCTGCGATAAAGGAAAAGCCAAAGGCCTCTTCTCGTGTAATCGAGAGGGGCCTTTTTGATTGGGGAAGCCATTGGAATTATTTTTCTGTTTTATTCGCTTCACATCGACAAAATGAAACCGATAATAATAGTAGAGGATGTCGAATTATCACGAAACAATCTCGTTTAGGAGAGTGCGAGACATGCAGCTCAACATTTTTGGACAGACGTTTGAATATCGCAATGATCGATCAGAACTTGAACCGATATTCCGCAAAATCTTCTCCATGGTTGCCGAGGCGGATCGGCAATTGAGCCATCTCGTCATCGATGGTGTCGAAGTGTATGATGATTTTGAAACCTATATGGAGGAACGAATCGATTCCATCCGCACGATTGACGTTGTAGCGGTGACGATCGAAGAATATATACGGGAAGTTTTCCAGACAATGCATTCGTATTTGACACGTGCCCTGCCAGAGATTGAGCGTATCATCGATGAATTTTATCAAACCCCTTCCGAGCATACATGGATTCGATTTGAGCAAATGCTTGAAGGAATCCAATGGATCGACCAAGCCCTTTACTGGCTCGCCGAACATCCGAAACATCCGCTTGATCGTCAAGCGCTCGCCCACATCCGGGAAACGTTGGCGGAACAATTGCGGCAATTGCTTCAAGCCGTAGAAGCAGGCGACGCGGTTTTGATCGCCGACTTGATCCAATATGAAGTCAAGCCGTTATGGAAGGACATTATGGAGCACGTAAAAGTCAATGTCGTGAACTAAACGTAGACAGCAAAGGCAGTGAACAGAGTTGAGCATCTACAAAGGGAAAAAAATCTTAATTATTGGCGGCACGGGGACGATCGGGCAGCATCTCACCAAAACACTGTTGCAGCATGAACCGAACGTCATTCGCATTTTTAGCCGCGATGAGCATAAACAGTTCGAACTGGCGCAGCAATTCAAACATTCAAACGTACTTCGTTATTTAATTGGCGACGTCCGCGACGAAGCGCGTGTGCTGCGGGCGATGGAAGACATTGACTACGTCTTTCATCTTGCCGCCATGAAGCATGTTCCGGCTTGTGAATACAATCCGTTTGAAGCGGTGAAAACGAACATTATTGGCACGCAAAATGTCATTCAAGCCGCTTTGAAAGCCGGAGTGAAAAAAGTGTTATTTACCAGCACGGATAAGGCCATTTCGCCA
>NZ_LDPD01000113.1:0-3023 GCF_001026865.1 Geobacillus sp. ZGt-1
GGGGATGAGGAAATCAAAACGGAATCAACACTCACGAGTGAATCAGGATGTCGCGGTTTGGGCCATTCGTGTCTTGTTGCGAGAACAATAATGAAGGACAATGGAGAATACGATGGAATTCTATGCATCGCGAGTGCCATGCTACGATTCTCTCACCATGAGACTGATGACTTTGTCTAGCTGAAAATGATCATTGATATAGGGGGCAGCGTTTCATGAACATACGCAAATGTTCTAGAGCCGTAATCATCAATGAACGGAATGAAATTCTTCTTCAGAGATTTGAATTTCGGGATGTGGTAGGAAACAAAGTGTTATGGGTGACTCCAGGGGGAGGGATTGAAGAAAACGAGACGCCGGGGGAAGCGTTAAAAAGGGAGTTATACGAAGAACTAGGCATTGTTGTCGACCTTCTCGGCGAGCCCCTATTCCAACTGGATGTATGGATCGAAGGGAAACAAGGTCCTTTTATTAGTCGTGAGATTTATTACAAAATTGTGATTCCATCGGACACTAGATTATCGTTCGAAAATATGACGAAAGAGGAAAAGGAGGCATGGCAACAGGTAAAATGGTGGAGTAAGGAAGAATTGCAGAACAGCAATGATTTTGCGCCGCGTGAACTATTGAACTACATATAAAACGATGGGGTTCTTCTCGTTGGGATGATGATGGACCTCATCCATAACCTGCAAACGGTGAAAGAACAGCGGCAGTGGCTCGAACAATATGTGCCGAAAGAACTGATCCAGTCGTTATGTCATCAGTCCGAGGCAGAGATGAGGGCTATAGATCAAGAATGGGTTCACCTGATCCAAAAAACAAAGCAGTTGCCAGGCATTCCTGTGGGTCATCCAGAGGTGAAAACATGAATCGAACAGTATATGATTGACGTTTGTTGGTCCCGATATGACGCAAACGCTTGGACAACTTGAACGTGTGGAGGAGATGGGGCGAGATGCCGAAGTGCTCAACTGGATGCCGTCTCCTTTCACAAAGAAAGAGGGACAATGGCTGCAGCAGGCCATGGAGCACTACATGATGAAAAAAGGTTAGTCGAATCAAAAAAATCGGCTCATCGCGGATTCGCGGAGCCGATTTCTTTATTCATGTGAAGCAATCGCTTGGTGTTTTCCAACAAATTGTCATAAAAGCCATGGATGTCATCAACTGTAACATATAGCTTTCGCACCGTTTTTTTTCGGCCGAACAGTTCTGTCACTTCCACCGGCTGCTTCAAGCGGATTTCTAGTTTTGGTTCTTCTTCAAAAAAACTAGGCAATGTCACTGAATAAGCATCAGTTTCTTTTTTTCGTTTTTGTTTCGCGGTCACTTCCCTTGTGATCTGCTCAATGTTGGTGTATTCCACTTCGACAAAACTGCGGATGCCCAATTGGATATGGAGTTTATCAGGCGCCAACACGACCGGGGATAGGGTAATCGCTCGATAATCGGCAATAAGAAGGAGCAGGAAGTACACATCAAAAAACGTGACCACCCAAGCAGCGATTTCACTCCATCTCATCACTAAAATATGAACAGCAATAATTTCAATCAGCATCGCATGCACGAGCATTAAAAAGAAACCAAAATATTCCGTTTTCTCATGATAGGAATAGGTGGGATATGGCAATGACAATTGGCGTGTTTTTTTGCGATATGTTAAGTAATACAAAGCAGCGGCCTCTGTTGTGAGGAGGCGCAGCAAAAAGACCGGACGCTTGAACACGGCTTCAATGGTATGCGCATAGGTGCTTAAAAAATAAAAATGGTTCGTTTTTTCAGCGCGAAAGGTGCGAATGAGTGCCCCGAGGTTTCGAACGATATACCAAGCGATCCATAATTCGATTAGAATGATCCCGCCTTCCATTACGAAAAAAACATATTTGATCACCTTGTATTGCTCGCGAAGCGGAGCGGGAATGATCCAATACAAGATACCGAGCCCAGATGCAGCCACGCTCACGCACACTTTCCATGAATACTTCACCCGCCCAATGGTCATTCGGTAAACAACGGTTAAATAGAGTGGAAAAACGGCGACAAGCAACAATAGCACAGACGAATTTTCGAAAACATGAACATGTTTTCGTACCGTTACATAAAGAATGAACACAGCCAATACAGAAGCAGTGATAAACCGCATATAATGAACGCTCTGAGTTTGGTTCATAAAATGTTCCTCCTTAATAATTAACCAATATTAATTATTAAATTTACTTAAATATTGTGCAGATCCCTTCCTGAAAGAAGAAGGGATTACGACCGATGTTCTTTCATGATGAGATCATACAGTTTATCATTGATTTCCTTCAACTTCTCTAAGTCCTCTCGGCGAAGTTTCCCGTAATATTTCTCCATTAAATGCAATTCCACTTCATCCATTTTCTTATGATACGCTTGACCGGCTTGGCCTAGGCGCACGATAATTTCACGACGGTCAGCAGGATTGATGTCCCGGCGAACATAGGCTTTTTCTTCCATCTTTCGGACGAGCTGGCTGGCGGCGCTCGGAGTCATCGAAAAGGACTCAGCGATTTCATTGATCGTCATGGTTTGATGCCTCAATAACTCCAGCAACATCACTTGCTTTTGGGTTAAGTCTTGATACTCAGCGCCGAGCATCGCACGAATCTCTTGCAGCAAAAACGCGGTCACTGCATCGTTTTTTTCTTTAATGGCCAAATACAAAGCCTTGATATCGTCCATCTGACATCACCTTCGTTATGGTAAGGTTTTGTATTTATATTATAAAACAATCTAAATATTTAAGTGAAGTTAAATGTTAGTTTGCATGAGAAAAGAGGCGACGGCCCGCTTCTCAGTCAATCGGTTGCGAACGACAAATCATCACCGGTTGGTTAAGCAATTATGGCCATTTACCCTACAAACAAAAGAGGATCAAAACAATGTCCAACTAAGCAATGCTTTGTGCTAACGATCCGAATTTTGTAAACTTGAATGAACGGAGTGAAAACATCCAAAGAACGTCATAAAAATGAAAATAACTCACATTTCGCACC
>NZ_LDPD01000114.1:0-254 GCF_001026865.1 Geobacillus sp. ZGt-1
ATGTGGCTGAATAGTTACTTATAAGGTATATTTTTATATAACTCTTTTTTTCCAGAAATAGTTTCTAAAAAAATAATTGGAGCTTTAAAAGGAAAATCTTGATCAATACAAATTGTAACTTCAATGGATATTTCACCAAAAGTAATGGATCCAAAAACTTTGTTCTCGTCAATAAGAGAAAAGCCGAGTCGTTTAAACTCAGCTAAAATTTCTTTTTTAGTTTCCATGTTTTATTTCACCGCTATCTTGTAAAG
>NZ_LDPD01000115.1:0-316 GCF_001026865.1 Geobacillus sp. ZGt-1
ACTCATTCCAAACCTCTTTCAACAAACCGCCATATGCGAGCAATCTTCGCCGCGACAAAGCCATGTCCAATGTCGCGACAACCTCGTCAGTCTTGTCCCAATTAACCCCGCTTGAGACGACAGGAACGAGCTTCACCTTGTCGCGAACCTGTCTTTGCTTATAACGATTGTAGACAATATAGTCCTCGGATTTCGTCGCATACTTTGAAAGCTCGGCAACCGCTGAACCTGCAAGATCGGCCTCTACTAATCTACCATCCGGGGAAAGGAAAATGCCTTTCTGCTCCAAAACCTTCATTTCTCGCTCAATATTCCG
>NZ_LDPD01000116.1:0-717 GCF_001026865.1 Geobacillus sp. ZGt-1
TGCGGTCGATGTGAGCCGGCGGTATTGAACCGGCATTTCGCGTCTTAACCGCGTCACAAAGGTTTTTTAGTAATTTTTTTGACCAGCACAACGAGCGATGACAGCTCTTTTTTGGCCATCGCTCTTCCCTCCTTGTGACATTCAATGTCAATGCTTTCGTCCATGCCCAAACCTTCCACAATCTTTCGCTGATCAGGGGGAGCGGGCGGCCCGGTGCGTCCCACGTATATTCGGCTGCGATGTTGTTGGCCTTTGTCTCATAAAACAAGCGAATCGAGTCGCCGTTGTTGGCAAAAGGGGGAACATTGAAAAAAATCTGTCCCATTGCGGAAAATGCAGTTGATTTGGTAAATTCAGTTTTGTTATGATAACAATAGTTAAATAATCTATGGATTGGAAAATAGGGAAGGCGAAAAGCAAGGGCGAGTGGCTGGCGTTGGCAGTGGCCGTCCTTGCAAGCAGGAGTGTTTCGCTTCTCCTTTCAATCCGTCTTTCTAGGGTTCGAACGGTAGTTCACGAGTTTTATTGCCATTTGAGTTCAACTTTCTCATATATCATAATCAATGGTGATGATCTGCTGAAAACGCAACTTGTTTCCACATCCCTTTGCGATTCCACAATGACCACGGAACCCACCTTTCTTAACTAGGCATCCAGCAGGTTTAACTCATTGTCATTGACTATATACATGCTCATGGAAAAATGAACATTTGCCTT
>NZ_LDPD01000117.1:0-3757 GCF_001026865.1 Geobacillus sp. ZGt-1
CGGGAATGCTCCTTGGATATACTGAAGAAAAGCCGCCCCGACTACATCAGGCGGCTCGTTCTGATCCATTCTTCCGTCTTTTGAACCCCTTCTTCAAGAGACACTTGCGGCTCCCAACCAAGCAGCCGCTTGGCTTTCTCATAATTGCATCGCAATTTTTGAATCTCGCTCTGTGGATGAATATGGGGAACATGCTCAATCCGCTTTTCATCGCCCACAATGAGCTTGGCCAAATCATTGATCGAAATGTCCCGGCCTAATCCAGCGTTCAAGATTTCCCCGTTCACCTTGTCTGAATAGCCTGCCTGAACAACAAATCGCGCACAATCGTCCACATACAATAAATCGCGTGTTTGCGTGCCATCGCCGTAAATTTGCAACGTCTCCCCCATCAATTTTTTCCGAATAAAGATGGCGACAACCCCGCCTTCGCCGCTCGTTTTTTGATAAGGACCATATGTATTAAACGGACGCACAACGACAACGGGCAGGTGATAGGCATAGAAATAAGACAACACCATATTTTCCGCCGCAATTTTCGCTCCAGCGTACGGCGAAGCAGGCTTGGTCGGATGCGTTTCCGCGATTCCTGCTTCATCATGGCAACGGTCATACACCATGCACGTGCTCATAAACACTAGTTTCGTGTCATGCTTCCGGCATTGTTCAAGAAGATAAAACGTTCCAACCGTATCGTTGAAAAACGTCGTTCTAGGATCATCAATGGAATCCTGTACGTTAATCGATGCCGCTAAATGGTAGCAAAGATCATATTCATGTTCACGAAAAAGCTGTGCAAGCAAACGCTCGTCTTTGATATCTCCGACGATGAATTGCTTCAAATTCGGATGATGGCGAAACTCGGAAATATTTTCTTCCCGCCCATTCGAAAGGTCATCCACAATCCAGACATCATGCCCATCGTCAAGCAGCCGTTTCGCCACGGCGCGCCCAATAAACCCCGCACCGCCTGTCAACAATATTCTCATACGGATCACTCCTTACCATAATAAATCCCATGTCACCGGCGTTCCTTTTTTCACGTCGCGTTTCACTGTTTTTCCAAGCAACTGGTCAACATATTTCGGCGGCAATCCGTTGCCAGGACGAATCGCGCGCACATTTTCCTTCGTCAACGTCTCGCCTGCCTTCATATCTTGCACAATGTATAACGACCGCCGATGTTTCAATGATGCTTTCTCCGCGTCCGTAGGGCCATATTGAACATGGCCGATGCTTTGCCAAGCCCATTCCGTTTCTGTCACCAGTGCAGCCATTTCATGCGGTTCCATGGAAAAAGCAGCATCCACTCCTCCTTCTGCGCGGGAAAGGGTAAAATGTTTTTCAATGACAGTGGCGCCGAGCGCAACAGCGGCGACACTGACTCCAATGCCCATCGTATGGTCGGACAGTCCGACTTGACATTGAAACAGCTCTCTCATATGCGGAATCGTCGCCAAATGTGAGTTCTCTGGCGTCGCAGGATATGTGCTTGTACATTTTAATAAAATGAGATCGTGGCAACCCGATTCCCTCGCCGCTCTAACCGTTTCGTCCAACTCCGCCGCTGTCGCCATTCCTGTTGAAATAATTAATGGTTTCCCTGTTGCGGCAACCTTGCGGATTAAAGGCAAATCCGTGTTTTCAAACGAGGCGATTTTATAGGCTGGAACATTTAGTTCCTCTAAAAACTCAACGGCCGTTTCATCAAAAGGGGTGCTGAACGCAATAAGCCCTAATTCTTTACAGCGCCGAAAAATCGGCTCATGCCATTCCCAAGGCGTGTACGCTGCCTGATAGAGCTTATAAAGCGAATTCCCTTGCCAAAGGTTATCAGGGTCATCAATAAAAAAATCTCCTTCGTCTATATCGAGCGTCATGGTATCCGCCGTATACGTCTGCAATTTCACCGCATCGACACCCGCCCGCGCTGCTGCTTCCACGATGGCTAACGCTCTCTCCAACGATTGATTATGGTTACCGGACATTTCCGCAATAATAAACGGTTTATGATTCGGCCCAATAAGACGATGGCCAATTTGAATGTCTTTGATCAATGGATCATCCCTCCAATAGCGCCTCCACGACCGGATGTACGATATACTCTTTTGTACTCCCTACCAATTCGAGCGCTTTGCGGCTCATGTGCTTCAGTTGTTCCCGTGAAGCAATCGCTCTATATACTATATCGGCATAATCAGCCGATTTTACATCTGCATGCCAACCTATATTCCAAACGGCTCCGTACGCGGCGGCGTCTTCCGTCGATCGCCTTTGGTTTTCCGCAACGATCGTCACCGCGGAGGGCAGGCCGAGAAAACAGCGTTCCCACATCGACGCGCCACCAGCCCCAAGTGAAAAATCCGCCTTTGCCATCAGCTTGGCAAGGTAATCAATTTGACAATGGTAACGAAATCCCATTTCACGACAGAATTGTTCCACGCGAAAACGATTCAAATTGGCTTTCCCTACCACAACGTCAACTTCCACATCAAGAACATCCAACTCCTTGAAAGCATGCAGCGCTTTCTCTGTTTCATTCGTCGGATCGCTGCCGCCAAAAAACAGGAGTACCCGTTGCACTTGGCCACTACGAAGGCTTACGAATTTTTTGGCCTCATAAAATTCCGGCCGCAACAACATATATTGAGGGCCTAACAATAGACGGCAGCCTAGCGGCACAAGTCCATTATACCGTTGCTGCGCATGTTGGTAATAGTTTTGATCCAACAAAACATCGCATTCATGAGGACGGTTCGCTAAATCATCAATCACCATCACATGGCTGACATAGGCTTTCACTTTTTCTTCCCAGCGGCGATCAAGCTCATAATGGTCGACAATGAACCAATCTACCGACGGAAGGAATCGTCGAACCACATCAATCGTCCATTGTGCGTCCACTTCTTGTGACACAGGTCCATCATAAACAAGACGGAACACGGGAAACCCTCTGCTTTCCACCTCATCGCACAAATCCCCTGGGCCTACCCTCATCGCAAAATAAACGGCACAACCGACTTCTTTCAGCATCCTCGCCAATGCCAAACAGCGCATCACATGGCCGGTGCCGATCGCAAACGATGAGTCAACACGGAATAAAATATTCATGATCCCATTCGCCTCTACCCATTCAAGTCATAAAATGCTTGTGATACATAACCGTTTCAATAATTTTTTCCGCTCTTGCCAGCCAAGTATGCTTTTCCATGACTTTCTTTCTTCCATTCTCAGCAATCTTCTGCAACGTTGCGTTATCATCTAAAAATGACTGTATCTTGGCATGAGGATATGGAGTAAAAGAGTACAAAAGAAGATCCTCTCCGTCCTTAAATTCACTTTCCAAAAATAAATTGTTGTCTGTCAAACTAACGGATCCATTCAGCATAGTCGTAAAAATTCTCTCGTGACCACCGTGAACGAAATTGGGCAAAACATTCAAAACAAGCTTGGAGTCCTTCATCTTATCATACACATCTCCAAAACCAATAGCCCGATTCAACTTTATGGAATGATGGTTAATGAATAAAGTTTCCCACCCATTTCCATATACTTCAAATCTAGCATCCAACTTGGCCGTTTCCAAAACCGCTTCCATTCTTCTCCTGTTTCGTATATACAAATCTACATTCACAAGATGACTCCAAAAGTTAACGTGATGCATATATTCCTGATCAATTCCATAGTCAGCAAATACACTCTCAGCTATATCAATTAACGTTTGATTATGAGTATATAAACCCGTGGTGCTAGATAA
>NZ_LDPD01000118.1:0-361 GCF_001026865.1 Geobacillus sp. ZGt-1
TAGGGAAGTGAATGAGTTGACCAGTAGGAACCATCTTTATAGTATTTAATAGTACCTACATTTAAACTACATTCAAATGGAAAGAGAGCTCCATTAACAATATATGCATATATATCTTCATACGTAATAATTTTCCCTGGATAACTAACTGTTATGTTCATTGTTATATCCGTACCAACTGAAAAAGGAACTAGTACTCCCCCAGAGGCATAATAAACGACGTGAACCTCATAATCATGGGACTTATTATTGTGTGTTGATGCCGATGCAAATGCAGGGGATAAAACTATGAAAAGAAATGTAAGTACAAGAATACTAAGATATTTATTCTTCATAAAAATATCCTCCCTCTAGAAATGTT
>NZ_LDPD01000012.1:0-140 GCF_001026865.1 Geobacillus sp. ZGt-1
AAAATCGCCTGCCCCGTCGGTCGGGTCAGCTTGCGGCCTCCGGCGCCCTTTAATGGGTGTTCGGGTGTGATGAACTGGCGCACCCGGCGCTGAAAGACGCGGTAAATGGCCAAGGCCAAGAGAAACAAATAGCCCAATAC
>NZ_LDPD01000012.1:445-511 GCF_001026865.1 Geobacillus sp. ZGt-1
CTTCGACCGCGGCCTTGACCTGATGAAACCGTGGGCGAAGGGACGTCTTGAGGGACGCCAAGGCTT
>NZ_LDPD01000012.1:2359-13329 GCF_001026865.1 Geobacillus sp. ZGt-1
ATACGGTAACAGCTACTTATAATGATGGGAGCCAACGCTCTGTTTCTGTGAAATGGGATCAGGACGAGTTGGATCAAGTGCTGAGAATTGGCATCGGAACACATGTGATTCAAGGTATAGTGGAGGGTGGAGAGACGGTAAAAGCCTATCTTGACATTACACCGAAAAACTATGTAGTGAATCCGAGCTTCGAGGATCAAGATAGAACGATGTGGACCATCATTTATCGAAACGGCACTTCTCCACATACGGATTATTTGGAGAAAGCTGCGGATGCGAAATCGGGAAACTATTCCCTTCACTTCTATTCGAGCGAGGCTGTTGATTTCCAGGTAGAACAGACGATCACCGGATTAGAGCCGGGATATTATGATTTATCGATGTTTTTGCAAGGAGGAGATGCCTCCGATGCGGAAATATACTTGTATGCGAAAACAGGAGGTAAAGAGTATCGGGCAGCTGCCGCGGTGAATGGTTGGTTGAATTGGAGTCATCCTGAGATTCATGATATTTATATTGGTGATGGAACTGTGACGATCGGAGTGAGCATCAAGGCAAATGGCGGCGCTTGGGGAACGCTGGATGATTTTCAATTATATCGAACTAAGTAACGAACTTTAAAAACCGGGCTGAGAAGAGCCCGGTTCCTTCATGTGTGAGCATGAATTTGGAGATGAAAGATTGCGCTATGAGTCTTGCATAAGCGGAATCCATTGCGATCTCAAGGGTTATGGAATCACGCCGCCCTATGCAATCTGCGAATGACAAAACTTGCAAGCAAAATGAGGATAACGGAACCGATCAGCGCGGGGATGATGTCAAATCCGCCGATGGTTGGCCCCCAGTTGCCAAAGAGCGCCGTTCCAAGCCAGGCTCCGATAAACCCAGCAATAATGTTGCCAATGATTCCTCCTGGAATATCGCGGCCCGTCAGAAGACCTCCCAGCCAACCGATGACGCCCCCGACGATTAAGCTCCAAAGAAACGACATGGATGATTCCTCCCTCAAATCATGAAAAGGATTCTTTTGTAATTTATATTGTGCGTCAAAAGGAGCATCAATTATGCACGCAAAAGCCCCATCATACTTTATCGGCGCGCATTCTCTGTTTTGGGCGTTTTGTCCGGGGGCAGAGTTTTGGCTGCGTATTGGAAACCATTGTGTTCATGATAACGGATAAATCGCCAGCTTCTCTTCCGTCTTCGTGCGCGGCCGGGCAGGAGGGGATTTGATCCGGGATCGAAGAAGCCGAGATGCAAAAGTCAAAACCGCGCTTGACTTGCAGTCAAACGCGGCTTTCGGATGAAGGAAAACTAGCGAATGGATTCAAGCTGCTTGGCCAAATGGTGGAGTTTTTTCTCGTGTTGGATGGTTTTGGACGCGAGGAAATGGACGGTTTCTTGCGTTTCGGTCAGCTCCACACGCAAGCCGGCGAATTTTTGCTCGAGTCGGTCAAACCGCTCGTTCACCTCGGCGCGAAATTGTTGCATTTCCGCTCTCAATTGGTTGGCTGTGTCTTGCATCTCCGCTCTCAATTGGTTAGCCATGTCTTGCATTTCTGCTCTCAGTTGGTTAGCTGTGTCTTGGATTTCTGCTCGTAGTTGGCTTCCCATTTCGTCAATTTGGGTGCGGATGTCGTGGGAAAACATTTTCAGCGCCTCGACTACTTCTTTCACGATGGTATCGCGTTCCATGCTTGTTCACCTCCTCTTTTTTGATTATACGACGTGAAGCAGGGAAAAGAAAAGGACGTTTTGAATAAGATTTTTCTCTGTTAATGGATGGTTGGCTTGAGTTGCGGCGTCGTGATTGGTCCATGATCATGGTGGCGTTTTGAGGGAACGGGTGGATCTGCCTCTTCGTTAATCAAAATATTAGTTTCTCGTTTATCACTTTTAGGGATTTATAATAAGTGATTTCTTATTATAAAAATAATAAACTATTATTTTACTTATTGATGGAAGGGACATATGATAAAAACAGTTATGTGATACCAATAGGGGGGGTTAGAGTGGAGAAGCGAAAGATGGCTGTTTGGCCATATTCGACTGCCCATGAAAAAAGTAAACATTTTTGGTTAGGAGGAGTGGCCTTTACGTTCTTGGTGGCCGCCGTTGGAATGGCATTGGCCTCCATACCTGGACTGGATCATTTAGGTCCGCTCGCTTGTGCCATTTTGCTTGCGGTGATGTATCGGCAGCTGTTTGGTTATCCAGAAGCGATTCGACCGGGCATCCAATTTGTTTCAAAATATTTGTTGCGATTGGCCATTATGTTATTTGGTCTAAAGTTGAATATGGATGTTTTGATTCATCAAGGATGGGGGCTTGTCATTCGTGATGCGGCGGTCATTATATTGGCTATTTTCATGATGATTTGGCTTGGCAACATGTTGAAAGCAAGCCCTTCTTTATCTTTATTGTTGGGCATCGGGACGGGGGTATGCGGGGCGGCCGCGATTGCCGCCGTTTCTCCCATTTTAAAATCGAACGACGACGAAACGGCTATCTCGGTTGGAATGATTGCACTTGTCGGCACGGTGTTCTCGATCGCGTATACACTGATTCGTCCTGTTTTGCCCATTTCATCTTTACATTACGGTATTTGGAGCGGGATGAGTTTGCATGAAATTGCCCACGTTGCGTTAGCGAGCGCTCCAGCTGGGCAGGATGCATTGGCTATGGCGTTGCTGGCAAAGTTAGGAAGAGTGCTTTGGCTTGTGCCGCTCAGTTTAGCCCTTATTTATTGGAGAAGAAAAAAAGACGATGGCCAGGAGGGGGGAGAAACGAAAGTGGAATTTCCTTGGTTTTTGCTTGGATTTATAATGATGAGTTTACTTGGTAGTTATGTGCTTGGAAACGCCATTCTTGTTTCTCAAAGCGTCTTAAGCTATATCTCTTCCTTCACCTCATTTCTTTTGACGGCGGCGATGGTCGGCCTTGGATTGAATGTTGATTTGCGAAAATTGCGGACAAACGGATTGCGTCCTCTTCTTGCCATGTGTATTGTGTCTCTTTTATTGTCTTTTTTATCTTTTTTTATCGCTTAACGTTCAAGGAAAAAGACGGCCCGCAAACGCTGCCGGTCGTCTTTTTATTAGGGAGATGGTGGTTGTGGTGAATGGCTGATTGAAGGTTGGTGAGTACGTACTATGGTTAAAAACACTTCCATGGCTTTTGTATAAAACGGAGTTTTCGGTGTAACGAGAGAAAAGTGGCGAAAAAATGGTTCATCATTGATCGGGATGATTTTTAACGTACCAAATGAAAGTTCTTTTTTTATCGTCCAGAGAGAGAGAAAGGTCAGCCCCAAACCAGCTTCTACCGCTTCTTTAATGAGCTGTGTACTGCCGAATTCCATGATTGAAGACGGAAAGAAGTTGTGTTTGAGAAAAAATTCGTCCGTTGCTTTTCTTGTTCCAGATCCTGTTTCGCGAACAATCCATGTGGCGTTGCAGAGGTCTTCCATCTGCACCGTCTCTTTTTGGGCATACGGATGATGAGCAGAAGCAACGACAACCATTTGATCTTTGGCAAATGGTTCAATATATACATTTTTCGGTTCGATATCCATTTCGATGATCCCCACATCCAGCTGATGGTCGCGCACCATTTCAACAATTTCATTCGAGTTCCCGATCGTGATGGTTGGTTTGATGAGTGGATAGTGTTGATGCAATTTTGCGATCATCTGTGGAAGAACATACTCGCCATACGTGTAGCTGGCCCCAATCGACAGCTCCCCGCTGGCTCGATTCATTAAATCATCAAGCAGTTGATTCATGCGTGTATACAGTCCGAGTATTTCTTTCGCATAGTGATAAACAATTTCGCCGGCTTTATTCAATTTGACGTACTTGTTTGTCCTGTCCAGAAGTTTCGTATCGAATAATCGCTCTAGCGTTTGGATGTGCTGGCTGACAGCAGGCTGTGTCATATGCAGCTCCTCAGCTGCTTTCGTGAAGTTTCCTTTTTCTACTACTTTTACGAACACGTATAGCAACTGATCCAAGGTTGTCCCTCCAAAACTTTGTTTGAATATACGCTTAGTTTATCATGCGTTTCGGTTAACGCCAATCGATTAGATACGGCAACCATCGACTTGTTGGATCAAGTGATCGAACAGTTTGTGCAATGGATTCATACGCATCGCGAACGGTGAGCGCGCCGTTCACTTTTTCTTTCGGCTGACGGTGAGTCCGAGTAAGTTAAATAATTTGCTTGACTATCAAGCAGGTGCAAGAGAATCGAGAGAAGAAAAAACGGCAGCGATGCCGTTTTTTCTTGAATGCTCATCTATTTCGCATAGCGGACCATCGTAAGCATGCCGCCCATGTCCTTTATCGAATGCATGTTGGTTGTATGGTGAGGTTTATGACAGTGAAAGACCCAATTTCCCGGGTTGTTGGCCAAAAATTCGATGTTCCATGTTTCTCCTGGCGCTACATTAATCGTGTTTCGTTTTAATCGTTTGCTGTCTTTGTAAGGCAGCTGAACCGTGGGACGCATAAGCGTAGGTGGGAGAGCGCTCAAGAACAGAATACATGCAGGTGTAATACAAAAAGCTGTAATCGGATGACACGCCCTCTGTTTTCGCTCAAACTCAGCCGGGATGTTCACTGACATGGACTAACCTGTTATTTGCACACATATATGTGTACAAATAAACATTTGCAGGAGGGATCATCCGTTGCCGATGTTATTCACTGGGGGGATCGCGGCGGTTTTGTCTTTCATTGTGATTGCTTTCATCTTTATCAAAAGGAAGAAAATCACATGCATGGCTGGAATGATGGCGGCGATGGCGTTAGGAATGTTGGCTGGGCTGACGGGCGGCCTGCTGGCTGGGATTTCTTACAACGGCAATCTCTTTTTGTCAACCATTTTAGGAATGGCTTTTGGGTTTTTAGCTGGATTTTTAGCTGGGATGCCGATCAGCATCATGGCCATCATCGACGGTGTTTTATCAGGAGTCATGGGCGGCATGATGGGAGCGATGTTAGGAGAAATGATTGCGCCTGAATATCGGGATTCTACGGTTCACATCATGCTTGTTCTATTTGTTGGAATGGCTTGTATTGTTCTATACATGCTTCAACAAGAAACGGGTTTTAACCGTGCGTTTTTGATCAATAAACTATTCCATAACCCGCTATGGTTAGCAATCGTCCTTCCGCTGTTTTTCTATTTGTATAACCATTTATATAATGAATTTTCTCGATCTTCTAATCTTCCGATAACGAATCCGCCTATGAACCATTTTATGGAGGACCACAACCAAACTGCATCTCCGTTAAGCATCGAAACAAAGGGGAAAAAGGTAGTGGTTGAAGCGACTGAATTTTATTACTTTCCTGAGAGTTTGCAACTGACTGTAGGACAGCCTGTTACCTTAATTCTGAAAAATAGCGGTCAAATGGAACACGATATCGAATTCGAAAATATGAAGATTTTGTTACAACAGAATGACCATGGAAACCATGCAGAAAATGCGGACATTCATGTTCATTCCTTGCCGGGGAAAACAGCCGAGGTGACGTTCATACCAATCGAACGCGGTGTGTTTCGATTTTATTGTACGGTTCCAGGGCATAAAGAATCTGGTATGGTTGGATTTGCGAAAGTTTCATAAGATGATGGCTGCCCAGACCTTCTCGGCATTTGTTTTGACCAATAGAAGGCGTGGCGACCAAAAGGGAAATGAACTTTTGTGAAAGCCTTGACAAATATTTGTAGTTTTTTATCAATATTTTCTCCACACTTTTTCTCTATTCTGAAAGTAAAGCAAAAGGGGAGATGATGAAAACGTTGTGGATCAATTTTGGGCTGCATCAAGTGTGAATGGGAGTATTGACAAATGCTAAAGATGCGGAAAAGGGTGCTTGGAGTTCCAATTAGATTTTTCATTCAAGTCAGGCGAAATTATGACATAAATGGTTAGCGATAGGTGAGAATGATTTTTAGATCATGCAGGAGGTGATGAGGATGATGAGCGGGATGATGAGTGGCTGGGGGATGATGGGGTTTGGCATTCTCGGCTGGTTTCTTAATTTGCTTGCCATTGGATTGGTCGTGTATTTTGCAGTAAAACTCGCATTGCGCGATAAACGCTGATCGATTCGCCTCTTATTTCACGCACCTCCCTACTATTAGAGGAGGCAAGGAGGGGAAATCTTATGTTGAATCGACGAGAGTTTCTTAGCAGGTCGTTAAAGGGGGCGGCTGAACTGCTGGCTGTTTCGGTATTGCCTGCAGGACTGGCTGCCTGCAGCAACGATAAGAAAACGGTCAATACAAGTTCAATGGCCAATCTCGGTCCTCTAAGCGAATTAGAAAAGGGAGAATTCCCTAAAAAGGTGCCGTATAAAGTCACCATAAAAGATGCATGGACCAAACAGGAAAGGGAAGGGTTTGTCTACATTAACAAAAATGAAGATGGTTCTTTACTCATTATGTCCCCGATTTGCACCCATCTAGGGTGTACCGTTGGAGATGCTGAGGAGAACATGCAGAAAACAGGCATCCGCTTCTTATGTCCGTGCCACGCGGGGCAATATGACGAATACGGTATCAATGTAGGGGGGCCACCGCCAAGACCGTTAGATACATTTGACGCTTATATTCAAGATGGCAATGTGTATATTGCCGTACTGAGCCCGAGGAAAAGGGAAAAATGAAAATCCGTTATTCCGCAGAAAAAACAGCAGGCTGGAACGTCCAACCTGCTACTTTTTCCTTTACGGCATGATGCTGATCCCGTTGGGCATTTCGCCTACTTGAACCGTTTGGATTGCTTTGTTTTGTTCTTGATCAATGACGCTCACGGTGTTGTCGAACATATTCGTAACGAAAACATACTTGCCATCCGGGCTTGTGACGACCCCATGCGCTCCGTTTCCTGTTTCAATTGTGGCCACGACTTGTTTCGTTTTTAAGTTTATCTTGCTTACAGAATGAGAGGGCGCCTCTTTCGTCCCTTGATTGGCGACATAAGCAAACGTATCGTCAGGCGACACGTACACTTGGGCTGGCCCTTGCCCGACAGGGATTTTTTCCACTTTCCCGCTTGTTACGTCAACAATGGCCAAGGCATTTTCAGCATTCAACGTTACGACTAACGTTTTGCCGTCCGAAGTAATGCCGGTTGTGACAGGGATGGATCCGACTGTGATTTTCTTTTCTTCTTTCATTGTTTGCAAGTTGAGAACACTGACGCTGTCTTCCCCCATGTTGGCGACATACGCGTATTGGCTGTCTTTGGAAATGCGAAGCCCGTGCGGGCCTTTTCCGGTTGGAATGGTTTCAATGACTGAATAGCTCGCGAGATCAATAACGGAAACGTTATTGTCTTCATTATTGGTCACAAGGGCGTATTTGCCGTTTTCAGTAAACACGATATGGGCGGGATGGTGTCCCACTTCCACTTTTTTGATTAATTCATTCGTTTCCGTATCATAAAACAACGCCATTCCTTTCATATCCATCGACTGGTCATGCCCGTGTTGCATGGCCGGAACTAACGTAGCGCCGAGAATAGCTCCGTCGGGAGAAACTTGGACGTTATGGACCGCGCCGTCGACTTTGATCGTTCCGACCACTTTGTTTGTTCTCGCATCAATTTTTGAAATGCTTCCGCCCTCGTTGGCAGTAAAGTAGAATTTGTTCGTTTCTTGTGTTTGTTCAAGGGCGGCTGGCTGCCCATTTTTCTCTGGTTCGGTTTTGTCTTGAGGGGAATTGGCTGCGCACCCCCCGAGAACAAACGCCAACATCGCCAATAACGATAACCATACAATCGCGGTTTTGCGCATGAGCGGTTTCCTCCTTTTGCTTTAGGTTGAGTCTACCGACATGATAGTGGCAAATGGGGGAGGTTGCTGTGATTAATTTCACAATAGCAATAAAATATCTTCAAATCGTTACAGTTTATTGAAATCCATACATTCTGCAAATTTATCCGATAAAGTATAAAAGTATGCAACGATTTACACTATGCATGAAGGGGAATGAACATCTATGACAAAAATGAAGAAAGTCATCATCATCACATCCGCTCTTCTTCTAAGCGCCTGTTCATCATCCAACGAAAAAGAACAGGCTTTTATTACGAGCAAAGAACAGTCAAAATCGAATGTATCTGTTACCAATAATCCTTTCTTTAAAGAAAAAAAGGAAGGGAAGATCGAACATTTGCATGGGGTTGGTTATGCAGGCAATCAAAATGCGGTTTACTTTGCTACTCATGAAGGGTTGCTCGTTTACCAAGACAATAAGTGGTATGAAACGGTTTCCAATAAACATGATTATATGGGCTTTTCAGCTACGGACGACGGCTTTTATTCATCGGGACATCCTGAAGAAGGTTCATCGTTAGGAAATCCACTTGGTCTTGTGAAAAGTTTTGATAATGGACAAACATTAATGAATTTAGGATTTTATAAACAGTCCGATTTCCATTATATGACGGTTGGTTATAAAAGCCATACCATCTATGTGGTGAATCAAGAAGAAAATGAAACGCTCGGACGAGGGGTATTTTACAGCAAAGATGACGGCAAAACGTGGTCGCCAAGTCAATTGAATGGCCTGCCGCAAACGGCAGCGAGAACGATTGTGGCTCACCCAACGGATGAAAATATGGTCGGGATTAGTACAGCCGAGGGAGTTTTCATTTCGAGAGATAACGGGAATACGTTTGAACGGTTTACGAGAAAAATTGATACGACGACATTTATGTTTCAAGAAAAGTCGGTTGTATTTGCAGCTGTAGAGAATGATCAGTCTATACTCATCAAACAATCATTAGACACAAAACACGAAGAAGTTCTTGCTGTTCCGCCATTGGATGAAAAAGATCATATCATGTATATAACTTCTAATCCAGCAAACGACAAAGAAATTGTGATCGTTACAATGAACGGGGATATTTTTATGACAAAAAATAACGGTGGAAGTTGGACAAAACTAGCATCAGAAGGGGAAATATAGGGACATGCGGGCGCATGTCTTTTTGTTTGCCTAAAAATATATCGCTCCATAATTTTTGCAAAATTCACTGCTACAATATAAGTAACGGATGGAGAGGGTGAGAAGAAGAGTGTATTCATTCCTAAGCCAAATCAGCAACCTGCTGAGCCAGCCGTTTCTGAATATGGCCAACAGCACAACAGCGCTTCCTGTTTTGTCAGCGTTTCTTCTTGGCATCGTCGGAGCGATGGCTCCGTGCCAGCTGACTAGCAACTTAGGAGCAATCACGTTGTACAGCAACCAATCTCTGCAAAAGGGGATCGCTTGGAAAGAACTGCTTTTATTTATTTTCGGAAAGGTCATCGCTTTTTCCGGGTTAGGCTTGATCGTCTGGTTGATGGGGAAGGAGATTCAAAGTACACTGACACTATACTTTCCATGGTTAAGAAAGCTGATTGGCCCGATTCTTGTTCTCGTAGGCTTGTATTTGTTAGGGCTTTTTAAAATGTATTGGAATGTCACTTTGTTCAGAGTGCCGAAGGGATGGGCAAAAGGAAAAATCGGTTCGTTTTTCATGGGATTTGGCTTTTCGTTGGCTTTTTGTCCAACGATGTTTGTTCTATTTTTTGTTACTCTAATGCCTCTCGTATACTCAACGTCTTATGGAGTGTTGTTGCCGAGCGTCTTTGCCGTCGGAACTTCTGTACCGGTTATTTTCTTCATCCTCATCCTTTGGTACTTAGGATTGAGCGGTGCTGTCATGAAAAAAGGAAGACGGGTAGGGAAGCTCATTCAGCAAACCGCTGGAATTGTGATGGTATTGCTTGGCGTGTTAGATACCATCACTTATTGGTTTTAAAGAAGATGATGCAGTAACAATGTTTGGAAGAACGTTTCAAGATGGTTAGGGTGATGTAGTTATAGTTGTATTTTTTTCGTCGCAAAGAAGAATCCTTTCTAATACCGATAGAAATATGAATTTTGGGGGAATGTATATTGCAATTCGGCAATATAGTCGTTCAGGGCGAAAATCTTTTGCTTATCAGCGGCTTATTGATAAGTTATGTCATGTTTTATTATGGTATTAAAGTATTAAAAATAGAGCGAAATATCATGGATTTAATTTTGAACAGTTTTATTAACGGTGTACTTATTTGGAAATTTAGTTATGTCGTTTTACATCCGAATTCAGTTTTACAAAATCCGATGACAATCCTTTATTTTAATGGGGGATATGTTGGCATTAGTATGGCGATTGTTTTTATCACGGTCTATACTTGGCTATACGTAAAAAAGCAGAATATTCCTGTGGCTTCTTATACGCGGGCAATGGTTCCAGTATATTTTGGCTATTTTAGCACTTTTGCATGGATCCGAGTAATGGAAAATTCCCAAAATTATTTCATCATTTTGCAAGCAATAGTAGCGATTTGTTTTTTTATAGTAGCATCACGAGTCAAAACTCAAAAAACTTTATTGCAACTTCTGATATGGTTCCATCTCATTCAATTCGAACTAGCCCTGTATAAAAAATATGTTGTAAATACAGTAATCATATCAAAAGAAGTATGGTTGTACGGCTCTCTCGTTATCGTTTTTATATGTATTTCATATTGGTTAGAGAGGCGAGAAAGAGAAGCGGCTCTTGAGGATAGGAACAAAGGACGGGGAAATGTAATCAATCAACTCGCTTTAGGTGTGATGGTGGTAAGTATTGCTGTATCTTCTATTTTTAACAGTCAACAGGAAGCGGGAAAGGTCAAATCAAAATCAGTTCTATCTACTTCATTGGATTGGGGAAAAATCGGCACGAATAAAGGAGAGGTTGCTCCGGATTTTGAATTACTTTCAATTACAGGGGATAAAATAAAATTGTCTGATTTGCGTGGAAAAACAGTGATATTGAATTTTTGGGCTACTTGGTGTCCGCCTTGCAGAGCTGAAATGCCGGAAATGCAAAAGTTCTACGAAAACAATAAAGATAGCAATGTAGAAATTTTGGCAGT
>NZ_LDPD01000012.1:13771-25084 GCF_001026865.1 Geobacillus sp. ZGt-1
AACTTGACGAATAGCGAAAGAGGTTCTAATGCGGTGAGCGATTTTGTGGAAGCGAAAGGGATCACATTTAAAGTTGTGCTTGATGAGCAAGGAGACATTGGAAATCTATATGGTGCAATAACGATTCCTACCTCGTATATCATTGATAAAAATGGAGTTATCAGAAATAAATATGTAGGTCCTATGTCTTATGAAACGATGGATCGCATGATTTCAGGAATTCAATAAAAGGTAAATGATGGTTCCCACTGAGTGGAAGTGACAGGAATTGTGACTATCCACTCAGGGGGATGTTTTTGATATTAAAAACCTGTGAATCCTCCAAACAAATCGGTAAAAAAGATGATAATTTTTGTCATCCAATCAAAAAACAGCATAATTCCCATGATAACCATCAGAATTCCCCCGACTCTGACGATGACAGTGTTATATTTTTTTATCCAATTTAACTTGCCGATAAAAAACGACATGATGAAAAAAGGCACGGCAAACCCTAATACATAGGCGAACATATATAACATGGCTGCACTCGGTTTGGTAGCCGCCAACGCGATCACTGATACAAGAATTGGACCTGTGCAGGGAGTCCAGCCCGCAGCGAATCCTATGCCAATTAAAATTGTGAATTTTTTGTGGAAAGCGGGCTTTTTCCTGCGCAGGTATTGATTACGGTTTTGTGGTGAACATGATTTGTAGAGGGTATCTCTGTTGCGTTTTATACCCATTACCGGTATAATGTAATTAAAAGAGGTGATGTTTGATGAACCATTATGAAGATCATAATATGGATAAAAAAATGGTTCCACGAACGGAACAGGAAATCGAAAGCATCATCAAGCGCTTGAAGCGCATCGAAGGACAAGTGCGCGGTGTGCAAAAAATGGTGGAGGACAATCGTTATTGTATTGATATTTTAGTGCAAATTTCAGCGATCACGGCAGCGTTAAATAAAGTAGGATTGAACTTGTTAGAACGTCATGTCAGCCATTGTGTGTCTAAAGCGATCCGCGAAGGAAGTGGAGAAGAATCCATTCGCGAATTAATGGATGTCATTAAACAGTTCTCAAAGTGAAAGGAGTGGGAAGCATTATGAGTGAACAAAAGCATGTCACACTTAGAGTGACCGGCATGACATGTGCCGCGTGCGCCAATCGGATTGAGAAAGTATTAAATAAGATGGATGGCGTAGAAGCCAATGTCAATTTGGCAATGGAAAAAGCAACGATTAAATATGATCCATCGAAGCAAAATATAGCCGATATCGAAATGAAAATTGAGAATTTGGGGTATGGCGTTGCGACAGAAAAAGTGACGCTTGATATTGAAGGAATGACATGTGCGGCCTGTGCGACACGGATTGAAAAAGGGTTAAATCGGATGGAAGGTGTTACAAGCGCTGCTGTCAACTTGGCGACAAACAGCGCGGTGGTCGAATACAAGGAGGGTGTCACATCTGTCGAAGACATTTTAGAGAAAATCAAAAAGCTTGGGTACAGGGGGCAAATTCGAAACGAAGAACAAGACCATGCTGGTCGGAAAGAAGAGCGGCTGAAACAAAAACAACGGCAACTCGCCATTTCCATCATCTTATCGTTGCCGCTGCTCTATACGATGCTGGCTCATATGCCGTTTGATATCGGCTTGCCGATGCCGCATTGGCTGATGAATCCGTGGTTCCAGCTTCTTTTAGCTACACCCGTTCAGTTTTACATCGGCGGTCCCTTCTATGTCGGGGCGTATCGGGCGTTGCGCAACAAAAGCGCCAACATGGACGTTCTCGTGGCGCTGGGGACATCGGCCGCGTACTTTTACAGCTTGTATGAAGCGTGGCGGACGCTTGGGAATCCTGACTATATGCCGAGGCTGTATTTTGAAACGAGCGCCGTCTTGATTACGCTTGTGCTTGTCGGCAAATACTTTGAAGCGCTTGCGAAAGGGCGGACAACCGAAGCAATCTCGAAGTTGGTCAGCCTGCAGGCGAAGGAAGCGACCGTCATTCGGAATGGGGAAGAAATGAAAGTTCCGCTGGAGGAAGTGGTGATCGGCGATACGATCCTTGTCAAGCCAGGAGAAAAAATTCCGGTAGACGGTACAGTCATCTCCGGCGCTTCTTCCGTAGACGAATCGATGATTACCGGTGAATCGATCCCGGTTGATAAGAAGGAAGGCGACTATGTGATCGGGGCGACGATGAATACGAATGGCGTACTGACCATTCGTGCCGAAAAAGTCGGAAAAGATACCGCGCTGGCCAATATCATTAAAATCGTTGAAGAGGCGCAAGGGTCGAAAGCCCCGATTCAGCGGATGGCGGATACCATTTCCGGCATTTTCGTACCGATTGTTGTCGGAATTGCGGTTGTTTCCTTTCTAATCTGGTACTTCTTCGTTGCGCCGGGTGATTTGGCCAAAGCTCTTGAGGTGGCCATCGCTGTTCTTGTCATCGCGTGCCCTTGTGCGCTCGGTTTGGCCACACCGACATCGATTATGGTCGGTACAGGAAAAGGGGCAGAACAAGGAATTCTCTTTAAAGGAGGTGAGTACCTAGAGGGAACGCATAAAATCAATGCCGTATTACTCGATAAAACAGGAACCGTGACAAAAGGAAAACCGGAAGTCACCGATGTGCTAGCCTTCCGCGAGGACATGCTCGATTATGCGGTTTCCGCCGAGAGCGCTTCGGAGCATCCGCTGGCTCATGCGATTGTTGAATACGGGAAGAAACAAGCGATTTCGATGAAGCCATTGGAGCACTTCTCCGCCATTACCGGCCACGGAATTGAAGCTGTCATTGACGGAAAAAGCATCCTTATTGGGACGCGAAAATTGATGAAGGAACGCTCTGTAGCGATTTCTGTGCATGAAGATAAAATGGTAGAGCTTGAAAAACAAGGGAAAACAGTGATGCTCGTTGCCATCGATGGACAGCTTGCCGGCATCATTGCTGTCGCGGATACGGTGAAAGAAAGCTCGAAAGAAGCGATTCAAACATTAAAACAAATGGGCATCGATGTCTATATGGCAACAGGGGACAATCAACGGACAGCGGAAGCGATCGCCAATGAAGTAGGCATTGAGCATGTGTACGCCGAGGTGCTCCCGGAAAACAAAGCGAACATCGTCGAGGAATTGCAAAAGCAAGGAAAACGTGTGGCGATGGTCGGCGATGGGATTAACGACGCTCCAGCTCTGGCCAAAGCGGATATTGGGATGGCGATTGGCACAGGAGCTGATGTCGCCATCGAGACCGCTGATGTGACCTTGGTCGGCGGCGATTTGCGCCATATCCCGAAAGCCATTGAGTTGAGCCGCCAAACGATGAAAAACATTCGGCAAAATCTGTTCTGGGCGTTGTTTTATAATACGATTGGCATTCCGGTCGCCGCTTTCGGATTATTGGAGCCATGGATCGCTGGAGCGGCGATGGCATTCAGCTCTGTGTCGGTTGTCGCCAACGCGCTTCGTTTGAAACGCGTGAAACTATAAACATTCAAGGAGGAATGGACGATGACCATTACATTACAAGTACAAGGAATGACATGCGGACATTGCAAAGCGGCGGTGACCAATGCCCTTCAAGCGTTGGATGGCGTCAGCCGTGTAGAAGTGCATTTGCAAGAAGGAACTGTCGATGTGGAGTATGATGAAACAAAGGTCAGCGTAGAAAAACTGAAAGAAGCGATTGAAGAGCAAGGATATGATGTGAAATAACATACGGAAGGTGCCCCGAAGTGATGACGGGGCACTTTTTTATCTAGAACGTAGCGGGTCTCGGCTGGGGAAAGTTTTTTCTCTTCTTGAAGAATATCGAGAAAGCGAGATGTTATAATGAAAATAACAGGCGCGGAAAAAGGGGGGGGTTATTTGCTATCACAACAAGACATCCTTAATGAAATATCGAAATGTTTAGATTTGTGGAAGAAAAAGTATGGTGTGAAGCGAATCGGGTTATTTGGCTCGTACAGTCGGGGGGGAACAAAGGGAATCAAGTGACATTGATGTGTTGGTGGAATTTATGGATAATGCGGTGACGTTTGATCATTATATGGAGTTGAAACTGAGTTTGGAAGATCATTTTCAAAAACCAGTGGATTTAGTGATTGTAGATGATATCAAACCAGGATTAAAGCCAACTATTTTAAGGAGTGTTAAGTATGCAGAGGGATCCTAGCGTCTTTTTGCAAGATATTTTGGCTGCTGCAGAGAAAATTGAGAAGTACACCCAAGGGCTTTCCTATGATGACTTTTTAGATAATGATTTAGTATCAGACGCAGTCATTAAAAACATATTAGTGATTGGAGAAGCAGCCAAAAACATTCCAGACGAAATCAGGCAAGCATCCCCATATATCGAATGGAGAAAGATGGCTGGCATGAGGGATATGCTGATCCACAGTTATTTCTCCATTAATTATCGAATTGTGTAGGATGTCGTTCGAAATAAGATTCCTGTATTAAAACAGCACGTTGAACGATTGCTAAATGAAAGTTAGACTTCAATTCAAACCGTATGCGCTGTTTGGGGATAGCTCGTTATTCAAAAAAGGGGTTGGCCTAAGGGAGTGATTTTTCTTAAACAAAATATAACATATTGTTTTTTGGTGATTGTTTTATACCTATATGATTGTTTTATACCTATATATGCTAATAAGAAAAGAGGGGCTGACCCAAAACGCATTTGTGTTTTGGGTCAGCCCCTTCAGCTTTTTTATTCACCTTTATTGGTTGTGTCATTCGGATCTGGAGTATAGTCCGATTTGTAGTCGGTATATTTGACTTCTGTCACCATTCCCGCTGAAGCATGGTGCAAGTCATGGCAATGGAACATCCAATTTCCCGGATTATCCGCTTTAAACGCGACGACATATTCTTCACCAGGGTTTACATTTAAGGAATCCTTTATCAATGGAGAGCCTGTGACCGGCTTGCCGTTTTTGCTTAACACTTGGAAGAAATGGCCGTGTAAATGCATCGGATGTACATCCATCGGCGAGTTGTTCACGATTTTTACTTTTACGAAATCTCCTGTCTTCACATGAATAGGCGCTGTGTCAGGATACGTTTTCCCATTAATCGTGAAAATCATGCCATTTTTGCCCATGGCCGTTCCTAAATCCATTGTATACTCTACATCATATTTTTGGTCTAACGTAAATGGACCTGTTTCATATTTTCCATATGTTGTCATATCCACGACAGGGAGGTTTTCTTTTGCATTTGCTTTGTCCGTATTGTTTGCTTGTCCTTCGTATTGAATTTTCACTTTCATGCCATCGGTGCCTTTCATATTGCCGTGGCATTCCAGCAGCCATTCACCCGGGTTATTGGCGATAAACTCAATGTCGTAGCGCTCACCCGGAGCGATATTCAACAGTTCATCTTTGATTGGTTGCGGGTTCTTTAACGGTTGGCCGTCCGTTGCGACAATTTTAAACTCATGTCCATGCAAATGAAGCTTGTGGGACATGTACCCTGCATTGATCAGACGAAGCCGCACTTTTTCGCCTTTTTTCACTTTTAACGGTTGGACAGCAGCCCCGCTTTTTCCGTTAATCGTGAAAATATCGTACATATTCATATTATGTCCCATGCTGTTCATATCCATTTGTTGATTATCAGAGCTATTTCCATTATTCATATTACTATGATCCATGCCGCTCATATTCATGTCCATATGGCTTTCGGCGTCCGGGTCGCTCATCCATTCATCTAATACAAGCGTGTAATCTCGATCGACTTTTTCTTCATTTTTCGGTTCTACGATTAATGTACCGTATAATCCCTTGTCCACTTGCTCGGCGCTTTTTTGATGGGAATGATACCAATACGTTCCCGGCACGGTTGCTGTAAATTCATACGTAAACGTTTCACCCGGTTTAATGGCGTCCATCGTGACACCCGGTACTCCATCTTGGTTATTTGGAACAGGGTAGCCGTGCCAGTGAATCGTTGTCGGTTCCGGCAATTCATTTTTTACTACGATTTTTACTTTGTCTCCTTGCTTCACGCGGATTTGTGCACCAGGCACGGATCCATTATACGTGTATACCGGGAGTTTGATTTGACCATTAATGGGTAATAACGCTTCCTTCGCAGTAAGGTGAATTTCTTTCCCGGATAATACTTCTGTATTGGTTGCTAAAGGCAATTGCTGCTTGCTCGTTTCAGCGGAAGTATTTTCTTTTTCCATATTCATGCCGGACATGTCGTGTCCCTGCATGGAAGATGGATTTGAGCAAGCTGCGCCAATCGCTGCTACTCCTGCGAAAATGGCGCCAAGCAGCCATTTTTTCATGTCGTTTTCCCTCCTTAAGCTTGTAGTGGGAGATGCAATGATATGATAAAAAATAGATGTGCAAAATGTATGGAGAAAATCGTTCAACTGAAATGTAAAAAAAGGCAAGCGATTCGGATTCACCGATGTCTAACGGTGGTAGGTAATCGCCTGCCGTCCCATTTGAACCCAAGCGTCGATAAAGTCTTGTTTCGGCGCTTTTTGGTTTTTGACAGCGGTCAATGGATCATTGAAATAAATGTACTGCTCATCGTATCCCGTAATGAGCACCGCGTGTTCCCGGTACGTGATTTTGATCGGGCCTTGCGGGGTTTGCCATTCCCGAAAGGCAGAGGGAGGAAGAGGACGAAAGGTGGTGTTGGTGATCACCCAAACCGGTGTGCCTTTGGCCAAGTATGTATAGATGTTCTCAAACGATTGCCCTGTTAAGTCGATGATTTGGTTAGGCAAGTACCGCTCAGCCAACTGCTTGATCGGCTTATGGTACACGCCGTATCCAGGCTTCGATAACGTATACATATCGCCGACAAACCCTTCATTTGGGTGGCCGTAAAACACTTGGCCATTTCGCACTTGATACGGAGTAGGATTTTTCTTGATTTGTTTCGCCAACGTCATCTTATCGACGCGAATGCCGGCATGATTCAAGAGCATGGCCAAGCTGGTTACTTCGCATCCCCTCGGCAGTTCCGGAAGCTGAGACAAAAGGGGGGCGTCAATCAGGACGGATGTCCTTAGCGCTTGTTTCTTTGAAGAGGCAACTGATCGATTCGCCTCCTTTGCTTGATTGCTGGGGGACGGATTGGTTTCTCTGCTGTTTCTGTTCTGTATGAAGGCTTTGATGGCATCGCCTGTCTGGGCCGAACTTGCATAATAGGATAATGAGGCGGCCAATAGCAAGAAACAAGAAATATACAATCCGAGCGACCGTTGATTCATCCTCCCGTTCAGAGGTCTTCTCAAGAGAACAAAACAAAGGGAAACGATGAGAAAAGTCAAAAAAAGGATAAACGCTAACAAGCCATTCTCAACTCCTTTATAACACGTGTGTGTTTTTATAGTAACAGATCGATGTGCAAAAATGGTGAAATTCACACTTTCTCCATATTTTATCGTTAATATTATGAGAAACTGAAAATCTTGCAAGCAGTTTTCCTGAAAAAATGGAAACAGATTGTTTTTGANACTTGATGTTGTGTACGATAGAATGAAAGTGTCTTTGTATAAATCATTTTAGTTTTAAACAAAAAGGTTTTTGGTGTTGTTTTTGGATTCTTCTTAGCAAAGTGGGGGGACAATCATCGCCATGTGCGGTTTTATTGGCTGTATTCATGATCGCCCGAGAGCGATTGAGCAAACATGGAAAACAACGTTGATGGAGATGAACCGCCTGATTACCCATCGCGGCCCCGACGATGAGGGGTATTTTTTTGATGAATACGTGAGTTTTGGCTTTCGGCGGCTGAGCATCATCGATCTGGAGGCGGGACATCAGCCGCTGTCTTATGAAAACGATCGATATTGGATCATTTTTAACGGGGAAATTTACAACTATCTTGAATTGCGGGAAGAGCTGGCGGCGAAAGGATATTCGTTTGCGACGCATTCGGATACCGAGGTGATTGTTGCCCTTTACAGCGCGGAAAAAGAAAAAGCGGTCGAAAAGCTGCGCGGGATGTTTGCGTTTGTCATTTGGGACAAGCAAGAGAAAACGGTGTTTGCGGCGCGGGATCCGTTCGGCATTAAGCCGTTTTTTTATGCGGAGCAAGGAGATCGCACGTTTTTCGCTTCGGAAAAGAAAAGCATCTTGCTGGCCCTCAGACAGGAATCGCCAAACGGTGATTCCCTGCAGCATTATTTAACATTCCAATATGTCCCTGAGCCGCTGACGATGTCGGCCGGCATTTACAAGCTGGAGCCGGGGCATTATCTCAAGAAAAAAGTCGGAAAACCGCTCACGATTCATCGTTATTGGAAGGCATCCTTCGACCCCATTCGCCAATCGGAAGAGGAGCTTGTAAAGAAAATCCGCGATGCGCTGTTTGATTCGGTCAACGTCCATATGCGCAGCGATGTGCCGGTCGGTGCGTTTTTGTCGGGAGGCATTGATTCATCGTTCATCGTCGCCATCGCGAAACAATTCCATCCGCACCTGAAGACCTTTTCCGTCGGGTTTGAGCGGGAAGGGTTCAGTGAAATCGATGTCGCAAAAGAAACGGCAGAGAAGCTTGGGGTAGACAACATTAGCTATGTCATCTCACCGCAGGAGTATATGGAAGAGCTGCCGAAAATCATGTGGCATATGGATGACCCATTAGCTGATCCGGCAGCTGTGCCGCTCTATTTTGTGGCTCGTGAGGCGAGAAAGCATGTCACGGTTGTGCTTTCCGGCGAGGGGGCGGACGAGCTGTTTGGCGGCTACAACATTTACCGCGAACCAGAGTCGTTGCGGCTGTTTGCGCGCATGCCAAACATCGTAAAAGCGGTGTTGCGGGTGATCGCGAAGATGCTTCCGGACGGAATGAAAGGAAAAAGCTTTTTGGAGCGCGGCACGACGCCGCTTGAAGAGCGGTATGTCGGCAATGCGAAAATCTATAGCGAAAAGGAAAAAGCGGCGTTGATCAAAACGTACCAAGAGGGGCGCAAATATACGGCGGTGACGGCTCCTTTTTACCGCGAAACGCTTCATGACCCGCCCGTCAACCGGATGCAGTATATTGATCTTCATACATGGCTAAGGGGCGATATTTTAGTCAAAGCGGACAAAATGACGATGGCCCATTCGCTTGAGCTGCGCGTTCCCTTTTTAGACAAAAAGGTATTTGAGGTTGCTAGGCAAATCGCCCCTGATATGAAGATAGCCAACGGTACGACGAAATATATTTTACGTAAAGCCGCCGAAGGCATCGTGCCGGATCATGTGTTAAACCGGAAAAAATTAGGGTTCCCCGTGCCGATTCGCCACTGGCTGAAAAACGAAATGTATGACTGGGCGAGACAGCTCATCCACGAAAGCGAAACCGATCATCTGTTCCATAAGGATGTGCTCCATCGCCTGCTGGATGAACATGCCCGCCACAAGGCGGACCACAGCCGCAAGCTGTGGACGGTGTTGGCGTTTATGGTTTGGCATCAAGTGTATGTGGAAAAGAAGTACGATTTTGCTTCATCCGCACAAAGCGAGGAGCGGCCAGCGTCTGTTTTGGAGGCGTAGCAGGAAAACGACAGGGCGTTCTAAGGGCGACACCTAGAACGCCTTTTTCGATGGTGCGGACAGTTTCCTTGCCTTTGGCGAAGCGAAAGAGAAAATTTGCTTTCTCCCGCTCTTGCAATTTTCCCGGTTTTGGTATATGCTTGTTCCATCAGGATGCTAAACTACTATATATTGGTTTTGAGGTCTTTTTTTACAACTACATATTGTTCTGCTAAGCAACGGTGTCCATCAGGACTTAATAGGGAATCCGGTGCGAATCCGGAACTGCCCCCGCAACTGTATGTGCGGACGAAATGGGATGGCCACTGGCGGCAAGAGCTGTTCGGCGCGCCGCTGGGAAGGCCCCAAAGTAGGACGATGCACGAGTCAGGAGACCTGCCTTGCTTGGAACGTTTCATGTTCTTCGGGGTGTGAGAAGATGAAACGATAGGGGAAAAGAACAAGGGGTTCGTCTGCCTTTTTTCGTCTGTCGTTTCATCCGCTCGCCTGCCCGAGCGGATTTTTTTATGGAAGGAGAGAAGAAACGAATGACCACATTGACGAAAACGGTCATCCTCGATGACCAAGGGAAGTCGGTTTCGTTTTCACGTGAAGAGTTTGCGGCGCTGGTTGGGCAAGCCGCGGCTGGATTCGGCCGTCTGTCGCTTGATGAATACGTCGAGCGTGTTTGGCAGCTTCTTAGCCGAAAGGAGTCCGTCACGGTAGAACAGCTGCACCAAACGGCTATTTTGGAAGGACTTTCTTACATTGATGAAGAGGAGCCGGACTGGACGTTTGTGTGCGCCCGGCTGTATTTGCGGCAATTGTACCGTGAAGCGGCGCGGCAGCGCGGGTACGATGAACGCGAGCGGTATGGCGATTTCTACTCGCTGCTTGTTGCGCTGACGGAACAAGGGGTGTACAGTCCGTTCTTGCTTGAACGTTATACGAAAGAAGAAGTCGACGCCATCGGTGCGTTTCTTGATCCGGAAAAGGACAAGCTGTTTACGTACATTGGGCTGCGCACGCTCGCGGACCGGTATTTGGCCCGCGATTATGAGCGGCGGTTGTATGAATTGCCGCAGGAGCGGTTTTTGGTCATTGCCATGACGCTCATGGCGAATGAACCGCAAAAGCGGCGCCTTGCGCTCGTGAAGGAAGCGTATTGGGCGTTAAGCAACTTATACATGACCGTGGCGACGCCGACGCTTGCCAACGCTGGGAAGTCGTACGGCCAGCTCTCAAGCTGCTTTGTCGATACGGTCGATGACAGCTTGCAAGGAATTTATGACAGCAACACCGACATCGCCAATTTGTCGAAATCGGGCGGCGGCATCGGCGTCTATTTAGGCAAAATCCGTTCGCGCGGCAGCGACATCAAAGGGTTTAAAGGGGTTTCCTCCGGCGTCATCCCGTGGATGAAGCAGTTGAACAATACAGCGGTGAGCGTCGATCAGCTGGGGCAGCGCAAAGGGGCCATTTCCGTCTATTTGGATGTATGGCATAAAGACATTTTTGCGTTTCTCGATGCGCGGCTCAACAACGGCGACGAACGGCTGCGGACGCATGATTTGTTCACCGGCGTGTGCATTCCGGACTTGTTCATGGAGCAAGTCGAACAGCGCGGCGACTGGTACTTGTTTGATCCGCATGAAGTGCGGAAGGTGATGGGGTTTAGCTTGGAAGATTTTTATGATGAGGAAAAAGGGCGCGGGAGTTTCCGCGAGAAATATTGGCAATGCGTCAACGAACCAAGGCTGTCGAAAGAAAAAGTGCCGGCGATCGACGTGATGAAAAGCATTATGCGCAGCCAGCTCGAGTCGGG
>NZ_LDPD01000012.1:29180-38722 GCF_001026865.1 Geobacillus sp. ZGt-1
GGGACGCCGTTTATGTTTTACCGCGATGAAGTGAACCGGCAAAACCCGAACCGCCATCTCGGGATGATCTACTGCAGCAACCTTTGCACGGAAATCGCGCAAAACCAAAGCCCGACAGTGACGAAGCGGCAATATGTGAAAGACGGGACGATCATCATTGAGAAAATCCCAGGCGATTTTGTCGTCTGCAACTTATCGTCGATCAACTTGGCGCGGGCGGTGACCGATGGCGTTTTGGCGCGGCTGATCCCGATTCAAATGCGGATGCTCGATAATGTCATTGATTTAAACAATATCCCCGTGCTGCAAGCCGGCCTGACGAACGAAAAATACCGCGCTGTCGGGCTTGGAACCTTTGGCTGGCATCATTTGTTGGCGTTAAAAGGCATTCGCTGGGAGTCGGACGAAGCGGTCCGCTATGCCGACGAGCTGTATGAAACGATCGCGTATTTGGCGATTCAAGCGAGCATGGAGCTCGCCAAAGAGAAAGGGAGCTACCCGGCGTTTCCAGGATCGGATTGGCAGACAGGCGCTTATTTTGAGCGGCGCGGCTACGAAAGCCACGGTGAATTGGATTGGGATCGGCTGAAGCAAGACGTGGCCCGCTATGGGATGCGAAACGGCTATGTGATGGCGGTGGCGCCGAACGCCTCGACGTCGATCATCGCCGGCAGTACAGCGAGCATTGACCCGATTTTCTTAAAAGTGTACGCCGAGGAAAAGAAAGATTATAAGATTCCCGTTACGGTGCCGGATTTAAACGAACAGACGACATGGTATTACAAATCGGCGTACCATATCGACCAGCGCTGGAGCATCAAGCAAAACGCCGCCCGCCAGCGCCATATCGACCAAGCCATCTCCTTTAACTTCTACGTTGTGAACACGATTAAGGCAAAAGAGCTGCTCGATTTGCATTTGACGGCGTGGAAGTCGGGGCTGAAAACGACGTATTACGTGCGTTCGACATCGGGGACGATCGACGAGTGCGATTCTTGCGCGAGCTGACGGTCTTCCCCCGGACGTTGCCGATTCCGGGGAAAGATTCACGCCGAAGCTTAGCTGAAAGGGAGGAATGGATCATGACAATCAGCTTAGTCAAACGGCCGATTATGGATCCAGAGGCGCCGAACCGTTCGACGGGCATTATCAACGGCCGCTGCTCGAATGTGTTGAACTGGGACGATATCGCCTACCCATGGGCGTATGCGAAATATAAGCGAATGCTCGCCAATTTTTGGACGCCGTTTGAAATCAATATGGCCCAAGATGTGAAGCAGTTTCCGCAGCTGACCGCCCGCGAACAGGAGGCGTTTTTGAAAATCATCGGCCTGTTGGCGCTGCTTGACAGCATTCAAACCGATTACGCGGGACGTGTGGCGGATTACATTACCGATCCAAGCATCAATGCCTTGATGATCATGCTTGCCCAGCAGGAAGTCATTCACAACCATTCGTATTCGTACGTGCTCTCGAGCCTTGTGCCGAAAGCAAAGCAAGATGAAGTGTTCGACTTTTGGCGAAACGAACCGACGCTGCGCAAGCGGAACGATTTTGTGACGAACGGCTACAAGGCGTTTGCCGAAGAGCCGAATGTGGAGAACTTGCTGCGGTCGATCGTCTTTGACGTTATTTTAGAAGGATTGTTTTTCTACTCGGGGTTCGCCTTTTTCTACAACCTCGCGCGCCAGCAAAAAATGGTGGCGACGAGCACGATGATCAATTACATCAACCGTGACGAGCACATTCATGTTGATTTGTTTACAAAAATTTTCAAGGAAGTGTTGAACGAATACCCAGAGTATCGGACGCCGGAGCTTGCCGATTTCGTCCGGAACACGTTTATGAAAGCGGCAGAGCTGGAAATCGAATGGGCTCGGGAAATCATTGGGAATGACATCGATGGCATCGACTTGGCTGATTTGGAAGCGTACATTAAGTTTTACGCCAACGTCCGCGCCCACCAGCTCGGATTTGACCGCCCGTTTGACGGCTACCGGACGAACCCGCTCCGCTGGATTAAAGCGTATGAAGAAGTTGACCTTGGCAAATCAGACTTCTTCGAGCAAAAACCACGCCAGTATACGAAAGTACAAGTCGATAATGGGTTTGATGAGCTGTAAGGAAACCCGCGTTGGGGCATCGTCCAACGCGGGTTTTTGCCGGAAAACATGATTAACGGAGGGATTCTCGCTGCATTATACAATGGGGAAGAGAAAAGGAAAAGAGATGTTGCGGCTTGTTGTCGGACGGTAGGCTTGGGCGCCTTACCTTGGTATAATGAGAAAAAACGTCCTTGTGAACTACCCACCACCTACGCTTCGCTTAGAGATGGGGGCTTCGAGCGACTTGTGTGTGTTCGCCGAACGGTAAGCCACACACAAGAACCCTTTACGCTTCCCTTCGTTCCGAAGGTGTCCGTTCTAGCCATATTCTATCCTATTCGTTGGCTGACGCCAACCGACAGTGGGAGACTTCTTTCGGAAAGATGTTAAATTGAACATTTACGAAGAAGAGAGCGGTAAGTGCAGGAAAACGGTGCGTTGCGGCGGTGCTCCAAGGCTTGCCGTTTTTTTTGGGAAGAACGGCGGCGGGCGTTTTGGCGGGACAGATGGTGCCAAGCAGTCTTAAAGCGTGAGTGGACGATGAGGATATAAGAGGGCATTCGATGGTGTGTATCGTTCTGTGTCGCTGGCGCGCGAGCAGCCCACCTGATGAAAGGGTGAGCTGTTTCCGTTCAGAGCATACATTGTTCGTGGCGATGTTTCGCGTCTGTTCAAGGGGAATGGCGACATCAAGGCAAGCGGTCAAACAATATCCCCGAGTCGCTCTTTTCCGTGCTGACGGCTGACGAGTTCGTCGAGCTGGCGGATTTTTTTCCACGCTAAGTCGTCGCTGATCGTTCGATAATGGTGGCGGCCGCCGGGCTCCTCGTCGGCTTCGTCGGCCCATTTGACGATGGCTTGAAGCGGCGTTCGTTTCCATTCTCCTTCTGGAAGGTAGGAATCGGTATGAAGCAAAATCGCCAGGGCAATTTCCTTAGCGTTTTGCGGATGTTCGCCAAGGCGGATCAGCAGCTTATGGGCGCGCTCGGCCCCTTTGATGGCATGGATGTCGTTTTGCCGGTATTGTTCGTAGTCCCAACGGCCGTTTTTGTACCATGTGTAATGGCCGATATCATGAAGCAGTGCCGCTTTTGTCGCCAAGTCGACGTTCACTCCGTGGCGGAGGGCAAGGTGGTAGGCATGGTACGCCGCGGTGATGGCGTGGGCGAGGCCGGATCGTTTTAAATATTTTTGCGCAATCGGATGGGCAAAGACGTCGGTTAAGGTGACCGTTCTCATAGGCATCCCCTCCGTTTTTTGTATTTCTCACCATCATACCATGGCGTAAAGAGTCAGGCAATGAGAGAAAGTAGGTGGGAGCGGTTGCATGGGAAAAAATAAGCCGATCGTGCTAAAATAGCGCTCGGCTTATTGGATTTGTGCTTGGCAGGCAAGCCGTTTGGCTGGTTGATCCGTTTTTTCGCGCTCGCGCCGCGTTTTCGGAGCGAGAAGGAGGGCGCCAGCCAGAACAGTGACCATGCAACGGCCGCACGTTCCTTTTTTGCATTTGTGATCGAGCAGCACACCTTGTCCTAGGGCGGCGTCAAGAAGCGAAACGCCGGGGGCTGGCTGCACGGTGAACGTTTTCCCTTTTTGTTCGATTTGAATGACAGACGGCCGCACGGCGGACGGCCCATCGGGCTTAGGCGGCGCGGCAGAACTAGAGCGCTCCGATGGCCGGACGGCAGGCTTCAGTGAGCCGACTGTGAATGTTTTACCCATTTTTTTACACATCTCCTTTAAATTACATGGTTAGTTTGAAAATGAATCTCATTTACATCCGAATGAATGATTGGTATCATAATAGTAAAAGGAATTGCGAAAACGCCATCTTGGCTAGGGACAAGGGGGAGACACCATTGGGCATTCCGATGAACGGACTGCGCGATATGAAAGCGATTTTGGCCAACGAGCGAAAAGTCGGCGGCGCGGTGGAAGCGGCGCTTCTCCGCCTCCGTTCCGGCGAAGAATATCGAAACGTCTGCATCGTTCATATCGATCAACTAGGCGCCCAATACTATTCGGTCGGTTTTGTGACCGAACAAGGGGAACGGCTCATCGTCAACGTTCATGACATCAGCGTCATCTCTGCGCCTGAACATAAAAAAATTCGTGAGCTGAACAACGCCGCTTATAAACGGGAAGCCATCAACAACAAGCGGCGCTATTTAAAACGCCTCTTTGAGATTTATGAAGGCAGTTATACCGTTCATTTTTGGCGGGAAGCGAAAATGATTATCGATGACATCGGTGTTGAGGCGCTCAGCCCCGAATTGTCGCTGCTCGTCTCCAACGTTCAAGGACAAACGGCCCGCACCGCTTAATGGGAAAATCAAGAAACCGCCCGGCGATCTCCCCTATCGTCCGGGCGCGTCTTCGTTAAAGGGAATTTGCTGTAGCCTCGTTTTCATGGCGCGGATCGCTGGCCATATGCCGTTCTTGCTGTTTGATGGCAAGGGAAGCCCGCGTGTCGCTTCTCCGGATCAGGCGCTGCTCATGCTGACTCGTTCGGATCCTCGAGCGTGCAGATGGCGCTTGGACGTTTGATGCGCGGTACGACGGACTCATAGACGCGGAATAGGTAGTTCATATTTTCTGTGTCTAAAAACGCAGTTTGCATGTCGGCCGCGACAGCAAGATCGATGTTTTGTCGGCCGGCATCGATAACGACGCCGCGTTTGCCTTTAATGACTGGCGTTTGGTAAATGCCGGCGGTCATCAGCTCGCGGATGTGCTCAATTTCAAGCACGTGCGTTCCTTCATGGACGCGGTGGATCAACGCATACAACTCCGGTGACAGGACGAGTGCGTATGGACCGGTATGGCCGAGCTGAAGCAGCTTGTTGCGCGCTTCAACGACGTCGGCGAAGGCGTTGCCCGATTTCATCCAGTCGCTGCGAATGTGGGCGATTTTTCCTTTCACGTTCATAATGCCCGGTACATCAAATTCAGCCGAACCGTTGAAAATCAAATCGTCCTCGAGCAGCGCGCACTGCTGGGCGGCGTTGGCAGCGGCGGAAAAGTCGATCGGGCTGCCAAGCTGTTTTGCCTGCTCAATGTCGCGCCAGTACAAAATAAAGTCTTTATACAAAAGCGGGATCGTTAAATGCACGCGCCGCGTCGGCTCGGAAAGGCTCAGCTCTTTGCCGTGGAAGCTCATGTCCCCATGCTCCGGGTTCATATAAATATCGTTGGCGACCGACTGGACGCCTTCGCCAAGCGGACCGTACAAATCGATAAACCTACGTCCGACGAGCTGGCGGCGCGCCGTTTCAATGACCAGTTCCTCAAGCTCGCTCCATTGGCTTGCTGTGAGCGGGGCTTCTGGATACAGCTTCGTTTTATCCATGTTTCCTCTCCTTTCTTATCCGTGTTTTAAGCTGCCGACTGTCAGTTGCCGTCTCGTTCCGATCGATGGGCGGACAGGTGCTGGGTCGGAAGGAGGGACAGCGTACTGAGCCAGTTTCAAATGGTCTTTTTGATGCTCTTTTTCGTCCGTCGGCACTGAAGCGTCGAAAGACAATGGCGCATCGAGCGCACGGTTGAGCGTTTCGAGAGCGGCTTTCATCTGTTGGTAGTCCGCCGCGGTCATGTCGCGCAGCGCCGCAATCGCCGGTTCATGTTCCGTCCCTTTATAATGAAACAACGACAAATCGAGATGCTCCAAAAAGTTGTGCAAACCGAATTTTTCTAGGCTGATGTCTTGCAACAGGCGCAGAAAGTCGCCGTTTTCCCGCGATAAGAACGCTTCGTCCGCCAATGCCTCCTCCAACTTTGGAAGCAGGGCGGCCAAACGGTCAAATCGGTGCTCCTCTTCTTCGTAAATATGATGCCAATACAGCCGTTCATGATCATCAGCCGCCTGTTCAATTGTCGGCTCTAAAATCGCTTGAAACTGGCCGAGCGCCTCTTTCGACCGGCCGAGAATGGCGCTGACCTCTGCTAATGCGTCGTGTGCGTCGTGCAATGGACTCCCTCCCATGAAATGGTTGTTACCATTTTTTCCATATGTATATGATTGTAAACCTCTTTGCTCTCGTCCGCATTACAGATCAGCGAGCGAGATTAGGCGTGCGGAGTGTCAACGCTGTGCTTGGTACAATGTTTTCAGAAATTTTTCCATCTAACGTCCGATATACGGGTATTTCGCTTGGCTACCAAATCGGCGCCGCACTAGCGGGAGGAACGGCACCGCTCATCGCTACGGCATTGCTGGCGGCGTATGGGAACTCTTATGTGCCGGTGGCCTTATATATTGTATTAGTCTCGCTTATTTCGCTGGCCGCTGTCTGGTCTGTGCGCGACCGCAAACATGAAGAACTTGATGAGCAAGACGGAATCGCGTAACGCGGTTCCGTTTTTTCAGCGGACAGACCGCTCCACTTTTCTGCACGCGAAGGGTGCTCCGTTTCCTGTAGATTGCTTTTTCCGTCCGGCAAAAACGTCACCTTTCCGCCCAGTCCCGAATAAAACAGAATTAAGGAACATTGCCCACTTGATATGCGGCGCGATTCCGGCGATAATGGAAACGATGTGGAATGAATGCCGCCAAGCGGCATGGAATGAGCGAAGAAGGTGAGACAGAACGATGAAACGTGCGGAACATATTTATCAAAGACTCGTAGAGATTTGTGGGGAAAGAAACGTCCTGCGCGATGAGCCGATGAAAAACCATACATTAGTGCGGATCGGCGGCAAGGCTGATTTTCTGGTCTGGCCGGAAACGTACGAGCAAGTCATCGAGGTGTTGCGGCTGAAAGAGGAGTACGGCCTGCCGTTTACCCTTCTCGGCAACGGTTCGAACGTCATCATCCGCGACGGCGGGCTGCGCGGCATTGTCATGCAGCTGAAGCATCTCAACCGCATTTGGCGTGAAGGAAACAACGTGATCGCCCAAAGCGGAGCGGATATTAAAGCGGTGTCGCGGTTCGCGCTCGAACAACATCTCACCGGGTTGGAGTTTGCCTGCGGCATTCCGGGGTCGGTCGGTGGGGCGATTATGATGAACGCCGGAGCGTACGGCGGGGAAGTGAAAGATGTGCTTGACCATGTCAAGGTGGCGACGCTCGCCGGCGAGTTGAAAACATTGACAAACGAGGAACTGGAGCTCGGTTATCGAACAAGCATCATCAGCCGGACGCATGATATTGTGCTTGAAGTCGTCTTTTCCCTGCAGCCGGGCGACTATGCACAAATCAAGGCGAAAATGGATGATTTAACATTTCAGCGCGAATCGAAACAGCCGCTTGAGTATCCGTCGGTCGGCAGCGTGTTTAAGCGGCCGCCGGGCTATTTTGCCGGCAAGCTCATCCAAGACAGCGGCCTTCAGGGAAAAGGATTCGGCGGTGCGGAAGTGTCGACGAAGCACGCCGGATTCATCATTAACAAAAACAATGCGACGGCTGCCGATTACATCGCGACGATCGACATGGTGCGCAAAACCGTAAAGGAGAAGTTCGGAGTTGATTTAGAGCTGGAAGTGAAAATTATCGGTGAGGAATGATGACTGATCCGAATCCGGTTTGCGGGTTCGGATTTTTCTCATTTCGATGAGAGGAAATAACGAAGCAAACCGCCAATAGGTAAGAAAAGGGATTATGAATGGGGGAAGAGGATGAACCTTTATTTCATGATCAATCCAGCCGCCAAAAACGGCCGGTCCGTGTCGATTTGGAAGCAGCTGCAGCCGCTGCTCGATCGGGAAGGAATCGCCTACCAGGCATATTGGACGACCCGAAAGGGGGAAGGAAAGGAAATCGCCCGACGAATTGGCGAGGAAAGCGCTGAGCCGACGGTGATCGCGGCGGTCGGGGGCGACGGGACCGTGCATGAAGTGGTGAACGGAGCGGGTTCGTTTCCGCACGTTGCGATTGGCTGCATTCCGGCCGGAACGGGAAACGACTTTGTCCGCGGCTTCCGTCTTGCCCGAACATCGAAACAGGCGCTCCAACGGTTGTTGAGTGACGTTCGGCTAGGCAGGGTTTTGTCTTTCGATCTCGGCCGTTTTGCCAGCAGCGCCGTGCCCGACGGCGCGTTTGCCAACAGCGTCGGCTGCGGTTTTGACGCCCATATCGCCCGCATGGCCAACCGTTCGGCATGGAAAGGGTGGTTCAATCGTGTTGGGCTTGGCTCGCTTATTTACGTGCTTTATTTAGTGATAGAGCTATTCCGCTATCGACCCGTCGATCTTGACATTTGCATTGACGGGCGAAACTATTCATTTCAGCAAGCTTGGATGGCGACTGTGTCCAATCATCCGTACTACGGCGGAGGTATGCGCATCGCCCCGTCCGCCCGGGGTGATGACGGCTTGCTTCATGTGACGGTCGTCGGGCCGATGCCTCGTTGGAAAATTCTTGCGCTGTTTTTAACCGTATTTTGGGGTGGGCATGTGCGAATGAAAGAAGTTTCCGTGTTTGCCGGGCGGAACGTGCACATTCGCCCTGCCGCTCCTGTCCCCGTTCACGCTGATGGAGAGGAAGCGGGGGTGGGAGAGGTGTCGGCTTGGATTGAGGCTAAAAGGATGCGAGTCATTGGCGCGGAACTCGGTGAATGATGAGGGCGTATGTGAAAAGAGAAAGAGGGAGTGAGGAGACAAGTGGTGGGGAAGCGGATGGTCATGTTTGATGTCGTATTCTATGTGGTGTTTCCGATCGTGCTCTGGCATGCATTGCGCAGCCCGGTTGGGGAGTACGGGGCGATGTTGATTTGTACCGTTCCGGGAGCGGTTTATACCGTTTATCGCTATTGGCGTATTCGCAAAGTGCAATGGTTCGGCACGTTTTTGATTGTTAATCTGGCCGTTAGTACGCTGTTGAACATATTCGCTGGCTCTGCGTTGCAGATGTTATGGAATGACGTCTGGTACTCGATTGTTTTGTCTGTCTTTTTTTTGGTGACGGTCGTTGTCAAGCGCCCGTTGTTGCTTTATTTTTCTCTTGATTTTGTGGAAATGCAGGGGGCTCCGCGCTCGGTCATGAAAAGACGGTTTTTGGAACGTGATGTCTTTTCACTTTTTCAATGGATCACTGTTGGTTTTGCTTTGCGCGACGGGCTGTTGGCGGCGATTAAGGCGTACTTGATCGTTCGCTACGACGTCGAAGCGTTTGACCGTGCGATTGTCATTCGCGAAGTCATTGGTTGGGGGATCACGATTCTCTGTATGTTGGGGTTTGTCCGTATTTCGAAAATCATCTCGGAGCGGGAGAACCGCCATCATTCGACGTGAGCGTAAAGGAGAGAAGCGGTCGAAAGCAAAACGGACAACTGAAGAAACAGGGAAAAGGGAGCGGCGTTGCACATGGCCAAACGCCAAGAGGGTGTCCCAAAAGGATCAGGACACCCCCTTTCGTCTCTCTATATACGGCATTGACCGCTTCTTCCGCACTATATTTCGTGTCTATCTTGAAGTCAGGCAGCCTTTTGGGTCAGCCCCTT
>NZ_LDPD01000012.1:39629-49689 GCF_001026865.1 Geobacillus sp. ZGt-1
GAATTGACGCTTGAAAAGGCGCGAAAGGAGCTCGAGGATATCGGGCGCGCCCCGATGGGTTACCCTCTTTGGCAGCAAACCGCCGCCGCAGCGTTAGCGAGTGCTTGTTTTGCGTCATTGATTGGAGGGATGGTTCACTTTTTCCCATCGCTTTTTTCCGGAGGGGTGGCATTTTGGTGTTTTGAGATGGTGCATCGGTTTGTGAAAATCCGGTTTTTCGCGGAATTTTTTGCTTCTTTTGTCGCCGGGGGGCTCGTATTGTTAATGGTGCAGGCCGGATTTGGCGGGGACGTCGGGAACATGATCATCGGCTCGGTGTTGCCGCTCGTGCCGGGGCTGGCCATTACGAACGCGGTGCGTGACTTAATGGCCGGCCATCTCATCGCCGGATTGTCGCGCGGGGCCGAGGCGTTTTTGACGGCGTTTGCGATCGGCACTGGCATCGCCTTTGTTTTATCTATTCGATGATAGGGAGCACAGGTCATGATTGTTATGCAGTTGCTGCTTAGCTTTGTGGCGTCAACGTTGTTTGGCATGATTTTTAATGTTCCGCCGCGGCTGTTGCCGCATAGCGGATTTGTCGGGATGAGCGGATGGGCGGCCTATACGTTTGCTGTACGTTCGAGCGTAGACAGTGTGATTGCGACGTTTATAGCCGCGTTTTTCGTCGCCTTTTTAAGCAATGCGTTTGCTCGGCGCTATCGGGCGCCGGCAACCATTTTTATTGTTCCTGGCATTCTCCCGCTCGTTCCAGGTGGGACGGCATTTGAAGCGATGCGTCATGTCGTCATGAACGACTACAATGCAGCGATTCCGTTGGCGGCAAAAGCGTTCATGATTTCCGGGGCGATTGCGATGGGGCTCATTTTTTCTGAGGTCGTCAACCAGCTGGTAAAGCGCCGCCCGTAATGGCACGTGTCTGTTTTTTCCAATCATTTGCCTATCGTTGTATTTGTTTGTCTGAATATTATAATGAATATAACGATGTTTTTTCTATCGATTTTGAAACAGTGGGGGAGAGCGGAATGAAAGACATTATCGAGCAGATGAAAGCGGAGCTATGGGAGGTTTTCGATCACCTTCACCGCCATCCAGAAATCAGCTGGGAAGAGTGGCAAACGACTGAATTTCTCCGCCGAGAGTTGGAGCGCGAAGGATATCGGGTGCGGACGTTTGCCGATTGCCCGGGTGTGGTGGCGGAAATCGGCGCCGGGCCGTTTACGGTTGGGGTGCGCAGCGATATGGATGCGCTTTGGCAAGAAGTGAACGGCGTTTGGCAGCCGAACCATGCGTGCGGACATGATGCCCACATGACGATCGTGCTCGGGGTGGCGAAGCTGCTTCGCCGCATCGGCTATGAGCCGCCGGGGACGCTCCGGTTTTTGTTCCAGCCGGCCGAGGAGAAAGGAACAGGGGCGTTAAAGCTGATCGAAAAAGGAGCGGTCGACGGCGTGTCGTTTTTATACGGCGTTCACCTGCGGCCGATTCAAGAAGTGAAAGGCGGATATGCGGCGCCGGCGATCATCCATGGGGCGGCGCAATGCATCGAAGGGCGGATCCGCGGTGTGGCGGCGCACGCGGCGCGGCCGCATTTAGGCGTCAATGTCATTGAAGTCGGCAGCGCCATTGTGCAAGAGCTCGGCAAAATTCATATTGATCCGCAAGTGCCGGCGTCGATCAAAATGACGAAGTTTCACGCCGGTGAAAAAGATGCGAACACGATCCCGGACTACGCGGAATTCTCCCTTGATTTGCGGGCGCAAACGAACGAGGCGATGGAGCGGCTCGTTGAAGGGCTGCGTCATGTGATCAACGGGGTCGCTGCCATTTATGGGGCGGAGATTGAACTGGTGGAACGGACGCGCATCGTCGCCGCTCATCCTGATCCAGATGCGGTGCGGCTGATGGAGGAGGCGATTATCGCGGCCTTGGGGACGGAAAAATGCGTTCCGCCGGTTGTGACATCGGGAGGAGAGGATTTCCATTTTTATTCCTTTCAAAAACCGGAGCTGAAGACAACGATGCTCGGGTTAGGCTGTGACTTGCGTCCGGGGCTCCATCACCCGAACATGACGTTCCGGCGCGATGATTTGCTTTCCGGTGTGGAAATTTTGGCGCGAACGGTCATCAATACGTTTGCGCTGCAGGGGGAGAACGAGCGTGTCTCTGTCACTGCAAATCCTTGAGACGATCGAACAGTTGAAAGAGATGGCCAAGCTTGAGGAGGAGATTTGGAAAACAGCGCCGGTTCCGCTCCATCAAACGTTGACGGCGGCAAAAAACGGCGGCATTGTGATCGGCGCGTATATGGACGGGAAACTCGTCGGCTTTGTGTATAGCTTCCCTGGGTTTCGAAACGGGGAAGTGTATCTTTGTTCCCATATGATGGGGATTGATGCTTCCTTTCGCGACCGAGGAATCGGCTGCCGTCTGAAAAGGAAGCAGGCGGAAGAAGCGCGGCGGCGCGGCTACCGAGTCATCCGCTGGACGTATGATCCGCTGCAAAGTCGCAACGGCTATTTGAACTTGGCGAAGCTTGGGGCTGTTGGCGTCGAGTATGTGGAAAACTGCTACGGCGAAATGAATGACGCGTTGAACGGTCAACTGCCGTCTGACCGCTTCATCGTCGAATGGCGGCTTGATGAGCGTCCGACCGGGGAGCGGAGCTTGGCTAAAGCTGATCTTCTCAAGGCCAGAAGCCTGACGGTGCTCGAGGCAGGGCAAAGGGCTGACGGTCTGTTGCAGCCGGTGCCGAGAGACATCGATGAAACAGCGGCGCCGTTGCTGTTGACAGCCATCCCGCTTGACTTTCCGCAGCTGAAAGAGCGGGATTTCGCGCTGGCGCTTGAGTGGCGGCTGGCGACGCGCGCCTTGTTTCAGCGGCTGCTTGTGGAAGGATGGATTGCCGCCGGCGCTTGTCGCTGCCTGGAGGAAGGGGTGCTTTATTACATATGGAAGCGGCGGAGTGAACGATGGCAGCAGAAAGGGGAAGAAGAATGACGATCAACATCGAGTACGTCATATTGCGCCATTTGCAAATGGAGTTGAAGGCGCCGTTTACGACGAGCTTCGGCACGTTTCAAAGGAAAGAGTTGATTTTAGTGGAAGTTGTCGATCGCGACGGCGTTTCCGGCTGGGGCGAATCGGTCGCATTTTCCGCCCCGTGGTACAGCGAGGAAACGGTGAAAACGAACTGGCATATGCTCGAGGATTTCCTTGTGCCGCTTGCGTTGGCTGAGCCGATTCACCACCCGGAGGAGCTGTCAAAGCGCTTTGCCGCCATCCGCCAAAACAACATGGCGAAAGCGGCGCTTGAGGGGGCGGTATGGGATTTGTACGCCAAGCGGCTCGGCGTTCCGCTTTCTCAAGCTCTCGGAGGAACGAAAAAGGACATTGAAGTCGGCGTCAGCATCGGCATCCAGCCGACGGTTGCCGATCTGCTTCAGGTGATGGAACGGTATGTGGCGCAAGGGTACCGGCGGATCAAGGTGAAAATCAAGCCGGGATGGGACGTTGATGTCATCCGCGACGTGCGGCGCGCGTTTCCTGACGTGCCGCTTATGGCCGATGCCAATTCAGCGTATACGCTTGCCGATGCGGATCGGCTGAAAGCGCTCGATGAATTCGGGCTGATGATGATCGAGCAGCCGCTCGCCGCTGACGATCTCCTCGATCACGCTCGGCTGCAGCCGCTTCTTCAGACGCCGATTTGCCTTGATGAAAGCATTCGTTCCTATGATGATGCGCGCAAGGCGCTTGACCTTGGCAGCTGCCGCATCATCAACATCAAAATCGGGCGCGTTGGCGGGCTTGGCGAGGCGAAGCGCATCCACGATCTTTGCGCTGAGCGCGGTGCGCCGGTCTGGTGCGGGGGGATGCTGGAGGCAGGCGTCGGGCGCGCCCACAACATCGCGATCACGACGTTGGAAAACTTCACCCTTCCCGGCGACACCGCCGCGTCGTCGCATTATTGGGAGCGGGATATCATCACGCCGGAAGTTGAGGTGCACGGCGGCTTGATCCGCGTGCCGGACGCTCCCGGCATCGGCTATGACGTCGACCGCCGCCAAGTGGAGCGGTATACGCAGTTTGCGAAGGTGTTTCACCGTACGGCGACGGCATAAAGGATGATAAAGGGAGAAAGAAAAAATGATGATCAGACCGATTGAAGTTCGCGATGCGGAACATTTCTTGGAGTTGTGCAAAAAAATTGATGAATCTGGTTTTATGTTATTTGAGCCTGGCGAACGGCAAACAACGGTTGAGCAACAAAGTAAATCGATTGAAAGAATGTTGTCTGAGCCGAATAAAATGATCTTTGTTGCTGAAACGGAAAACAAGCTTGTCGGGTTCCTTGCTGTCATAGGAGGCGATGTAAAACGAAATCGACATTCTGCCAATGTTGTTTTGGGAGTTCTTGAAGACTATCAAGGACAGGGCATTGCCACGAAACTATTCAACAAAGCGTTTGAGTGGGCAAAGGAAGTTGGAATTTTGAGATTAGGACTTACGGTCATGAAAGGGAACGATAAGGCGTTCAACTTATATAGGAAGATGGGGTTCGTATTAGAAGGCGAGAGAGTTCAATCGTTAAGAGTGAATGGGGAATTTGTAAATGAATATTACCTATACAAACTGTTATAATGCTAATTGGGGCTGGCCCAAACGCAAGCACGTTTTGGGCCAGCCCCTTCTTTGCTGTGTTACACGCGTCCTATCCCAGTATTTGCTTTGACGACAATTTCCGTATATTTCTTTTCATCCGATTTTTTCGACGAGACGAGCGTGCCAACGATCGCACCGATAAAGCCGAGCGGAATCGAGATGATGCCCGGATTGGCGAGCTTAAAGAGCGGTTCGCCGACGAAAATGGCGGCGACCGGCTGCGGCGACCAGACGTTCGGGCTGAAGAAGACGAGCACCAAGGCGCTGATCAGGCCGACAAGCATCCCCGTAATCGCTCCAGTCGTGTTAAAGCGGCGCCAGAAAATAGTGAATACGATCGTCGGCAAGTTGGCGCTGGCGGCGACCGCAAATGCGAGCGATACGAGGAACGCGACGTTCATTTTTTGTGCAAACAGCGCTAACAAAATCGACAACACCGAGACGCCGACGGATGCCCAGCGGGCGGCGAGCATTTGTTCTTTTTCCGTCGCCTGGCCGCGCCGCAAAATATGGCTGTAAAAGTCATGGGCAAACGCCGAGGCGGCTGACAACACAAGTCCGGCGACAACGGCCAAAATCGTCGCAAAGGCGACGGCAGAGACGAAAGCGAACAAGAAATCTCCGCCAAGCGCTTCCGCCAACAGCGGGGCGGCCATATTGCCGGCCGGGTTGGCGGCGACGATTTTGTCATAGCCGACAAACGCGGCGGCGCCAAAGCCTAAAAAGATCGTCATGACGTAGAAAAGCCCAATGATCCATGTCGCATACACGACCGATTTGCGCGCAGTCGGGGCGTCTTTGACCGTAAAGAAGCGGATCAAAATGTGCGGCAGCCCGGCCGTCCCCAACACGAGCGCCAAGTTGAGTGAAATCGTATCGAGTGGATCCTTAAACTTGTTGCCCGGGTTTAAAAACGCTTCGCCAAGCGGCGTCGCTGTTTTCATTTCGTGGAACATTTTGGCGATGCTGAAATCGAATTTGGCAAAGACGATGATGGAAATGATAAACGTNCCGACCATCAGCAAGACGGCTTTGACGATTTGCACCCAACTCGTTGCTGTCATGCCCCCGAAGACGACGTACACCGTCATCAAAATGCCGACGATCAAGACGGAATAAATGTAGTCTAGACCCAACAGAAGCTTGATGAGGCCGCCGGCGCCGACAAGCTGGGCGATCATATAGAAAATCGAGATGGCGATCGTATTTAACGCCGCGACGCCGCGCACTTTCTTATCGTCAAAACGGGCGGCGATCATATCGGCCATCGTGTATTTGCCGAGGTTGCGAAGCGGTTCGGCGACGATATACAAGACGACAAGATAAGCGACAAGGAAGCCGATGCTGTAAAAGAAGCCGTCAAATCCCGTCAGCGCGATCATGCCAGCGATTCCTAAGAAGGATGCGGCGGACATATAATCGCCTGCGATGGCAAGCCCGTTTTGCCAGCCGGTTAAGCTGCTGTCCGCGGTGTAAAATTCGCTTGTCGTTTTCGTCCGTTTCGAGGCGTAGTACGTAATGACAAGCGTCAAGGCGACGATGATGAGGAAGAGGAAAAAGGCGAGCCCGTGCATTACGCGTTTCCTCCTTCCGCTGCTTCTTGCTTCACTTGCTCGACGATGGCATCAAATTGTGCTGCGCGTTTCGAATAAAGGATGCATAAGGCCCATGTCATAATAAACTGCGCAAAGGCAAACAGCCACGCCCAGCTGACCGGTCCGATTGCTAGTGCGTTGAGCGCTTTCGAATACGACGTCAACACCGGAAGGGCGAAGTAAAAGACGAAGAAAAAGACGGTGGCTGGGATGATGAAGCGCTTCTTCGCCTGAATGAGCCCGCGGAATGAAGCGGATTGAGCGATGGCATCATAGTTGATGCCGCCTTGGTCGGCCCTTGATTGTTTTTTCACTGCCATTGTAATCCCTCCTTGTCTGTATTAAAGCGTTTTCAAAAAGGACAATGAACTGTTCTGCCGCAAACGGTGGATGTGACTCCCCCTTTCTGACACAAATTTGTCACACATTCATTATATATTTATCTGAAAAATTTGTAAATTGATGTTTTTTGTTATTTTTAAAAACTATTTTTTGCTTTGCCGCATAAAACGGAGAAAATTTTTTGCTGTTTTTCTTATTTTCGCACTTTACAAAAAAACGAGGATCATGTAGAATGTCAACTGTATTCGACAACAAAATTCAACAATTTTCTACAAAAAACGACAAGGGGAGACATCTATGAATTTGTTTCGTAAAAAACCGATTCAATCGTTGCTTAAGGAGTCGGGGGCGAAAGGAGCTTCGCTGCGAAAAGAGTTAGGTGCATTCGACTTGACGATGCTCGGCATCGGTGCCATCATCGGGACAGGCATTTTCGTCCTGACCGGGGTGGCGGCGGCGGAACATGCCGGCCCAGCACTTGTTCTTTCGTTCATCTTATCAGGATTGGCGTGTGTGTTCGCGGCGCTTTGTTACGCCGAGTTCGCCTCGACGGTGCCGGTGTCAGGGAGCGCATACACATATAGCTATGCGACATTCGGTGAATTATTCGCTTGGATTTTAGGCTGGGATTTGATTTTGGAATATGGGGTTGCCTCGTCGGCGGTTGCCGTCGGTTGGTCCGGTTGTTTTGGCATCGAACTCCCGAAAGCATTGACGAGCGCGTATGATCCGGAGAAAGGAACATTCATCGATTTGCCCGCGATTTTAATTATTCTGTTCATTACGTTTTTGTTGAACTTAGGCGCCAAAAAATCGGCGCGTTTTAACGCGGTGATCGTTGCCATTAAAGTGGCGGTCGTGCTGCTCTTTTTGGCGGTCGGTGTTTGGTACGTCAAGCCGGAAAACTGGACGCCGTTTATGCCGTATGGCTTCTCTGGCGTAGCGACCGGCGCGGCGACGGTGTTTTTCGCTTACATCGGCTTTGATGCGGTGTCGACGGCGGCGGAAGAAGTGCGCAATCCGCAGCGCGATATGCCAATTGGCATTATCGTCTCGTTGCTTGTGTGCACATTGTTGTATATTGCAGTTTCGCTCGTATTGACAGGCATCGTTCCGTACGAGCAGCTCAACGTGAAAAACCCAGTGGCGTTTGCGTTAAACTATATCCATCAAGACTGGGTCGCCGGTTTTATTTCGCTCGGGGCGATCGCAGGTATTACGACGGTATTGCTTGTTATGCTTTATGGGCAAACGCGTCTCTTTTACGCCATCAGCCGCGACGGCCTGTTGCCGAAAGTGTTTGCGCGCATTAGTCCGACCCGCCAAGTGCCGTATGTCAATACGTGGCTGACGGGAGCGGCTGTAGCGGTATTCGCCGGCATCATTCCGCTCAACAAATTGGCGGAACTGACGAACATCGGCACGCTCTTTGCCTTTATCACCGTCTCGATCGGCGTGTTGGTGCTGCGTAAAACGCAGCCGGACTTAAAGCGGGCATTCCGCGTCCCGTTCGTTCCGGTCATCCCGATTTTGGCCGTGTTGTTCTGCGGCTACCTTGTTCTTCAGCTTCCGGCGATGACATGGATCGGTTTTGTCTCGTGGTTGCTGATCGGTTTAGTGATTTACTTTATCTACGGCCGCAAGCATAGTGAGCTGAATGAAATGGCACGGACGGAAGAAAAGGCCGGATGAACGGCCAAACAATGAAAAAGGGGCTGACCCAAATGGGGAAACAGCCCCTTTTTCCATTATGTCAAATTTTTCGGCAACACCGCGTTTCACTCTTTTTTCATTTAGAAGGGTTCATCTCCACAAAGTGTACTTGACAAGTGAGGCTTTTTCGCGCGTCACCATGTCTGAAAAATGTTGATTTACTGATTTTCCCTTACAGAAGAAAGCGTGAGATGTTTTGAAACCGTCAAGCACAGAAATGCATGATTTTTGTTGATGGAGGGCGTGTGCTTGGCGCAGGCAGCGTTGAGCCCTTTTGGGGACTTATGTTCACTTGCGCAACTTGAAAAAATCCCCTTTGAGCGACGGCCATATTTGGGTTGCGATGTGCGAATAATATAAAGAATGAGCGTCAGTCCGGCTTTGTATAAGCGGGGTGAAAAGGGTGTTTGGGACATTATTGAAAAGAAGAGAGAGAACGCTTGAACGGACGGTTGTGGAAATTCAGCGAGGAAATGAAGCGTTGCGCAATGAGCTGATCGAGCAATACAAACCGTTTATCGCCAAAACGGCGTCGAGCGTGTGCAAGCGGTTCATTCGCGAAGAGGATGATGAGGCGAGCATCGGGCTGATCGCCTTCAATGAAGCGATTGAAAAGTATGCGCCGCATAAGGGCGGTTCCTTCCTCTCATTTGCTGAACTGCTCATCAAACGGCGTCTCATTGACTATATTCGGAAAGAGGCGAGAATGCGCGATGCCGTATGGCATGTGGAGAACGGAGAAAACAGTGAGCAGGTGGCGCAAACATACTTGGACGCCAAGCTTTCCGTCGATGAGTTTTACAGGCAAATCGAACAAGAACAGCGTCGGGAAGAAATTCTTCATTACCAGCAAGTGCTGAAACAATTCGGCATTCATTTTCACGATTTAGTCGAACAATCGCCAAAACATAAAGACGCCCGCCTCAATGCCATTCGCGTCGCCGAGTTGCTTGTGGCGAACGAGGAATGGCTCGCCCTGTTGTTTCGAAAAAAGCAACTGCCAATCAAACAGTTGGAAACGATGGCGTCGGTCAGCCGCAAGACGATTGAGAGAAATAGAAAATACATTATTGCGGTCGCGGTTATTTTGGCAGGCGATTACATTTACCTAAAGGACTATATAAAAGGGGTGCTTTCATCGTGAAAAAGGGAATTGTGCTGGAATTGGACGGGGAATTCGTCACCGTGCTGACGCCGGAAGGAGAATTTCTTCGGGTGAAAAAGGAAAAGGAGTGTGAGGTCGGCGAAGAGATTGAGGCAAGCGCAGTGAAAAAGCTGCTTCCATTTCATCGTCGTTCGTTTCGTTACGCGCTCGTGAGCGCCTTGGCCGTTGCTGTGCTGCTTGTCACCACTTGGATTCAATGGCCGTCTGATGCGGTGTATGCCTATATGTCGATCGACATCAACCCGAGCATGGAAGCGGGCGTCGATGCGGAGCTGCGCGTGTTGACACTGAAGGCTTACAATGAGGAAGGAAAGAAGGTGCTAGCGGCGCTTCCTTCCTGGAAACGTCAACCGTTTTCTTCGGTAGCGAAACAAATCATTGCGCTAAGCGAACAAAAGGGGTATTTAAAGAAAGGCGGGGAAGTGCTGATTACGACGGTGGAGAGGGAGCGCGACGCCTCTTCGGCGCGGAAGCTGTCTGCCGCGCTCGCCGATATCCAGCGGTCAGTGGCGGATGACCGGATTGTCATTACCACGGCCAATAGTACGATGGCCGTGCGCAACCAAGCTGTCAAACGGGG
>NZ_LDPD01000012.1:50318-53736 GCF_001026865.1 Geobacillus sp. ZGt-1
GGGGATGACAACCGGAAAATTATTGCAAATCGAGAAAAAGGTGAAACCGGCCTCATCTACATCCACCAAGCCGGACAAAGGGAACGGACAAGTCGGAAAGAGTGAAAAGAAAGCATCACCATCAAAAGGGAGAAAACTGGAACAGCCGGCGCAAGTGAAACAGAAGCATAGGGAACAGAAGACAAAACAGCAGAAAAAAGAAAAACAGATGCCGCACGAGCGGAAAAACTCCGGTTTAAATAAGGAAAGCTCTCCGTCAAACAAGGAAATGTCTCTGAAAGGGAAAAAACATGGAAACGCCAGACCATCGCGGCCGGGCGGTCATTATGTAGAGAAAAAAGCGGCAGGCGGCCGGCCGGATGGCAACGACCAAAAAGAGCGGCGCCATCCGGCCCATCCCGGCCGTCCTTCGGAAGCAATGAATTCCAAAACAAAAAAAGCCGAGTGATGGCGCTCGGCTTTATTCTGTTCTCCGGCCGGCCAGTTCGCTTTGTGCTTGAGCAATGAGCCGTTTCGTCATTTCTCCGCCGACGGAGCCGTTGGCGCGCGAAACCGTGCCAGCCCCGAGCTGTACGCCAAACTCTTGGGCGATTTCGTATTTGATTTGTTCCAACGCTTGTTCGATGCCTGGAACAAGCAGTTTGTTGCTTGAACGAGCCATATGAAATTCCTCCTTGATGGTTTTTTTGATGAGGTATGATTAGTATGGACGACCGAACAAAGAGATATGGTTGGGAATTACAGGAGGAATTTTTCATGGGTTCGTGGAACGATTTCATGCGCCCACTCATTATTTTGTCCGATCCACAGCTGTTTACGTTGCCGCTTGGCCTCAATCGCTTCAAAGGACAGTACATCAGCTATTGGAACTACATTATGGCGGCATCCATGGTGTTTACGCTGCCGGTGTTGGTCATTTACGCCTTTTTCAACCGCTACTTCATCAAAGGAATTTCGTTCACGGGCGGAAAATAACGGACGTTTTGTACAACGGTTTTCCGGTCATGACAAGAAGGGGATGTTCGCCAAACGGAGGGTTGTCCTCCTTTGGTGGCAGCTTTTTTTCGCGCGGCATATCCATGAAAAAAACGCACATCATATAAGTGGAAATATCGACTTCATAAGAAAGGGACCGAAGCGATGGAATGGACGGTGCAGCTGTCAAAACAGGCAGGGAGGCAGGCTGGTCGGGGGTGGGCGGTCGCTGCGCTTGCCTCGATTCCGCTTGTCATGACGCTGGGCAATTCGATGCTCATCCCGGTGCTGCCGGCGATGGAACGGCATCTCGACATCACGCCGCTGCAGTCGAGCCTGCTGATCACGATGTATTCCGTTGTGGCGATTTTGTTCATTCCGCTGGCCGGATATATAAGCGACCGCATCGGGAGAAAAATGGTCATCGTTCCAAGCCTGTTGCTGGCGGCGGTGGGAGGGGGGCTGGCGGGATGGGCTGCTTGGCGGGTGAGCGACCCGTACGGCTGGATGATCGCCGGGCGCATGTTGCAAGGGCTCGGGGCGGCCGGGGCGTTTCCGATCGTTTTGCCGCTTGTCGGGGATTTGTTTCCGGATGAGGAGGAGGCAAGCCGCTGTTTAGGGACGGTTGAAACGGCGAACACGTTCGGCAAAGTGCTAAGCCCGATTCTCGGGGCGATGCTGGCTGGCATCATTTGGTTTTTTCCATTTTTTTCGTTCCCTGTCTTTTGCCTGCTATCGGCAGCAATGATGGTTTGGTCCATCCAGGTGCCGGCGCGTCGGGAGCGGCCGTTGCCGTTTCGGGATTTTATTGCGGTGGTGGCGGCGATTTTCCGCCGCGAAGGGCGTTGGCTGATCGGGGTGTTTGTCATCGGCGGTTTGTTGATGCTTGTGTTGTTTGCGTTTTTATTTTTCCTTTCAAGCCGTCTTGAAGATGTGTATGGCATTGATGGAATGAGGAAAGGATGGGTGCTCGCCATCCCGCTCGGGGCGCTCTGCCTCGCTTCATTTGCGGCCGGGAAAGCGATTGGCGACCGGAAACAGCGGATGAAATGGGGCGCTGCAACCGGCTCCGTTCTATTGGCGGCTGCGTTGGCCCTCGTTCCCCTTCATCCATCCCTTTCCGTTTGGCTGGCGTTGTTCTCGGCAGCCGGCATCGGCATCGGCGCTGCGCTGCCGTGTTTAGATGCGCTTATCACGGAAGGAATTGAGAAAAGCGAGCGCGGGACGGTGACATCGTTTTACAGTTCGCTTCGTTTTATCGGCGTGGCTGCCGGGCCGCCGTTGGCAGCCTGGCTGATGAAACATGGCCACGGCGCCGCTCCTGTTGCTTCTTAGCGTCATGGCGCTGCTTGGCGGCGCTGCTGCTTTTTGGCTCATTCGCCCAGAAACCGATGAAGGAGGAGTAGCATGAAAGCCGTTACGTATCAAGGCATCAAAGATGTAGCTGTCAAACAAATGCCTGATCCGAAAATTTTAAAAGACGATGACATTATTGTCAAAATTACCAGCACCGCGATTTGCGGCTCCGATCTCCATTTAGTGCATGGGATGATTCCGAACATGCCGGAAGATTTCATTATCGGCCATGAACCGATGGGCATTGTCGAGGAAGTCGGCCCGGCGGTGACGAAAGTGAAAAAAGGCGACCGGGTCATCGTGCCGTTTACGATCGCCTGCGGGCAATGCTGGTATTGCCAGCACGGGCTCGAAAGCCAATGCGATGCGTCGAACCCAAACGGCGAATCGGGGGGGTATTTCGGCTATTCCGAGACGTTTGGCGGCTACCCGGGCGGGCAGGCTGAATATTTGCGCGTTCCGTTTGCCAACTTCACTCCGTTTGTCGTCCCGGAAAACTGTGAGTTGGAAGATGAAAAATTGCTGTTTTTGTCGGACATCATCCCGACCGCGTTTTGGGGCGTTGATGAGGCGGGGGTAAAAGATGGCGACACTGTTGTCGTGCTCGGCTGCGGCCCAGTTGGGCTGCTGACGCAAAAGTTTGCCTGGATGAAAGGGGCGAAACGCGTCATCGCCGTTGATTACATCGATTATCGGATCGAACATGCGAAAAAGACGAACAAAGTCGAAACGTTAAATTTCACTGAATACGAGAATGTCGGAGAATATATTAAAGAAATGACTGGAGGCGGGGCCGATGTCGTCATCGATTGTGTCGGGCTCGACGGAAAGATGACGCCGCTTGAGCTTATTGGCTCAGCGCTGAAGCTGCAAGGCGGGGCGATGGGGGCGATCGTCATCGCTTCGCAGGCGGTGCGCAAAGGCGGAACGATCCAGCTCGTCGGGGTATATGGCGCCCGCTACAACCAGTTTCCGCTCGGCGATTTGTTCTCACGCAACATTACGCTGAAAATGGGGCAGGCGCCGGTCATTCATTACATTCCGACGTTATACGAGTGGATCGTGGAAGGGAAGTTCGATCCGACCG
>NZ_LDPD01000012.1:53752-59966 GCF_001026865.1 Geobacillus sp. ZGt-1
TATCATTACCCATCGCCTGCCGCTTGATGAGGCGCAATACGCATACGAAATTTTCGACGAAAAGAAAGACGGCTGTATTAAAGTCGTGCTCAAGCCGTAACGTTCTAGCGATGCATAAAGGCAGTGCGGCCGAGACACGATAAGAAAAAATGTGGGAAGGAGGATGCGGGTGAACAATGTAGCGTTCCCGGTCGCCCGTCTCCATGACGGGACGCTTCGCCAGCTCCAGCAACTCGAACAGCGGCTGCGTGAAGAAACAGGAGAAGAAATTGTGCTTGTCGCTTATGAGCGGAAAACGGTTGATGAGGAGGAGACGAAACGATGATGAAGCGAAAAGTGAAATTTGACGCAGCGAAAAACAACAATAAAACGCCAACGGAAAGCTTGCCGGATACCGAATTTGCGGCACAATATGCCGGCGAGGAGGACATGATCCGCGGCGCGAACCGCAATTCGAAAAAAGGGCGGCAAGGAGGCGGGGATGGGTAAAGAGCATAAGAAGCGGCCCGCTCGAACGAATGAAGAAACGGTGTTTGAATGGGGCGATTTCGCTGCCCACGAGCCGCTTTGGATCATGGAGGAACAAAAACGGGCGAAAGAAAATGAAAAGAAACGAAAAAAGCAGGGATAACGCTCCCTGCTTTTTCACGTGGTGCACAAAAAAGCCGTGCCTCCGGCGTTTGGCCGTTAGGCGGATGCCGAAGCGGACAAGGCGGACAGCGGCGCGGAAAACAGCGTTGCGCCGGTGCCGGACGGATCAAAATAGGCGACGATGACGGTTGGCGCAAACGAGAGCTGCTTCGCGGCGATATAGCGGCCGACATCAACAGGCACGATTTCCACGACCGTATGTTTAAACAATTCCTTTTCCCCGAGCCCAAGGGCGGCAAAATCCGCTCCGAGCGCCTCGGGCCGTTCGAGCAGCGCACGGTAGACGGCTGTGCGCGTCGTTTTCTCTGTTTTTTCGTCCCACCACGGCTTGCGCGGCTTATATTTTTGATTGCGCAAGTAGTCGTATTTCATGAGCGATTCGGCGACAGGTAAGGCGTCTGGTACCGACGTACGTAAAAACTCATAGAGGCGGCGGAACAAGTCTTCCAACTGGTGGCCGATGCGCGCCCAGCCGCGCTCATCCCAATACGTGCCAAACTGCTGGAAAAAGTCAAACGGCGACGGGAACACATCGGTCACCAAGTACTCGATCGTTTCGTCCATCCGATGGGCGTTCCAATACTTTTCAAGCACGTCTTCCACTTGCTTGATGCGGATGACGTCATCAAACGACAAGACGTTGTTGGCGAGCACTTCATACGGCGCATGATCCATATAGACGTAGCCGTATTCATGGGCGCGCAGGCGCAACCCAGTGCCGCGCAGCAGCTTCAAAAACCCAAGCTGCAGTTCTTCCGGACGGAGGGCGAACACGTCGTTAAACGTCTTTCGGAACGAGTCGTAATCTTCTTCCGGCAGCCCGGCGATCAAATCCAAATGTTGGGCGATTTTCCCGCCCTCTTTAATCATCGTTACCGTTCGCGAAAGTTTGGCGAAGTTTTGTTTGCGCATAATGAGCCGATTCACTTCGTCGTTCGTCGACTGGACGCCGATTTCAAAGCGGAACAGGCCGGGCGGCGCTTCGCGGTTTAAAAACTCGATCACCTCGGGACGCATGATGTCGGCGGTAATTTCAAATTGAAATACTGTTCCGGGCACATGTTCATCAATTAAAAAGCGAAACATGTCCATCGCATAGCTGCGGCTGATGTTGAACGTCCGGTCGACGAACTTGATCGTCCGCGCCCCGTGCCGCATTAAGTAGCGCAAGTCGTCTTTGATTTTTTCGCGGTCAAAGTAGCGGACGCCGACTTCAATCGAGGACAGGCAAAATTGGCAGCTGAACGGGCAGCCGCGGCTCGTTTCAACATACACGACCCGGTTCGGAAGATGGGGAATGTCTTCCAGAAAGCGAAACGGCGACGGCATGTCGGCAAGGCGAATTTTGTTTCGCTGTGGGTTGACGACAATGCGGCCCCCGTCGCGAAACGCGAGCCCGGCGACATCACGGACGTCTCCATGGCCGTCTAAAGCGAAAAGCAGCTGTTTAAACGTTTCCTCTCCTTCGCCGACGACGATAAAGTCAAACTCCGGCACCCGCTCCATCCATTCGCGCACATCGTACGACACTTCCGGGCCGCCGGCGACGATGAGAATGTGCGGCGCTGCTTTTTTTAACATTTTGGCGACTTTGATCGTCTCTTCAATGTTCCAAATGTAGCAGCTGAAGCCGATGACATCCGGCCGGCGCTGGTACAAATCGGCGACGATGTTCAGCGCCGGGTCTTTGATCGTATACTCAACGAGCTTGACGTCAAACTCCGGCATTGCGTATGCTTTTAAATAGCGGATGGCGAGGTTCATATGAATGTATTTGGCGTTCAATGTCGTGCAGACAATATTCATAGAAGCAAAACCCCTTTGATTAGCGTACTAACCTCTCATTATAACGCAGTTTAACCAAACGAAAAAGAAGAAAAACTTGTCGAACGGTGGAGAAAAGAATTCGCAAAATCTTCATGAGCGAAGGGAGGAGTAAATTTTTCCACATCGAATATATATTTAGTTGACATGGTTTTAATAGACAAGGAGAGATGGATATGGTCCAAAGCCTTTCTCCTCGGGAAGGACAAAATGCGACGCCGGATGTGCGGCTGCTTGAAGAGGAAAATCGTCGCCTAAAGGAGCGGCTCAACAGTTATTCCGTCATTTTCGAGCGATCGCTCGACGCCATTGTCATTTTAAATAAAAACGGCGAGTTTGTCGATGTGAACGAAGCGGCGTGCAAGCTGTTTGAGATGGATAAGTTTGACTTGATCGGCCGTTCGCTTTCCTCGTTTTTGGAGCTCGTGCCGCCGGATATTTTGCTGTTTCAGCAGTCGATGCTGCAAAAGTTCGGCTCGTTCAGCGACGAGCTGCTCATTAAGCTGCCGGACGGCAAGGTGAAGCATATCGAATTTTCGATAAAAAAAGACGTGTTTCATGAATTTGACCTCGTGATGATGCGCGACGTTTCGGCTCATAAGGCGCTTGAGCGCGAACGAATCATTCATGAGTTTTTGTTTCGCGACGTATTCAACCGCGCCGTCGACGGCATCGTCATTTTCGATGAATTTGGGCGGTTTATCGATGTCAATCCGGCGTTTTCGATGAGCTTGAACTTGGAAAAAGGAAAACTGCTCAATTTGTCGTTTCAGCAGTTCGTCGCCCGCGAATGCGCCAATGAGTTCGCACGGCTGCTCGCGGAAGTGAAAGAAAAGAGAACGGCCAAAGGCGAGTTGTCGCTTGTCCGCCCGGACGGAACGGTGAAAATGTTTGAACTGACGGCGACGTCGAACGTCTACAGCGGCTTTTACATGGCCATTATGCGCGACGTGACCGATCGGAAAAATATGGAAATCAAGCTACAAAAAAGCGAAGAGCGGTTTCGGGCCATTTTCGAGCAGGCGCATGAGGCGATTCTCATTTGGGATGATTTTGGCTACATATTGAACGCCAATCCGGCCGCGAGCCGGACGTTTGAGCTGCCTTTGAATTTGCTTGTGCGCCGCAATTTGCTCGATTTTGTGGAATATGGGGATGAAAAGGTGAAGCGGATTTTCAGCGAGTTCCGCCAAAAAGGGGAAATTCGCGATGAGCTGACGTTCCATATGCCAAACGGCGAACAGAAACAGCTTGAGTTTACGATGAAAAAAGGGGCGATTGACGGCTACCATTTGACAATTTTCCGCAACGTGAGCGAGCGGCGGAAAATCGAGCGCGAGCTGCGCGAAAGCGAGCAAAAGTTCCGGAGCATTTTCGATCATGCGATGGATGGTATTTTGCTTTGGGATGCCAAGCATCGGATCATCGACGCCAATCCGGTTGTCTGCGGCATTTTTTCCGTCGAAAAGGAGGCGCTGCTTGGCCGAATGGTGGTCGAGCTCGTTCCGGAGCGGGCGCGCCGCCAGCTCAACAAGCTGCTTCAACAATGCCAACGCACCGGCGAAGCGAGCGGCGAGGTCGAATTTTTCGACGAGGGAAAAGGGAGAATTATTGAGTTTTCACTGAAAAAGGAAGTGATTCCCGGCGTCGGGATGATGATGCTGCGCGATGTGACCGAGCGCAAGGAGATGGAGCTGCAGTTGCGCAAGTCGGATACGCTCAACGTCGTCGGGGAATTGGCCGCCGGCATCGCCCATGAAATCCGCAATCCGATGACGGCGCTAAAGGGTTTCATTCAGCTGTTGCAAGGAAGCATTGACGGCGACTATTCGATGTATTTTAATGTCATTATGTCGGAATTGAAACGGATTGAGTCGATCATCACCGAGTTTCTGGTCTTGGCGAAGCCCCAGGCGGTGCAGTACAAACAAAATGATATCTGCAAAATTATGCAAGACACGATCGATTTGATCAGCGCCCAAGCGATGATGCACAACGTGCAAATCATCGCCGACTTCGAGCGCGGGCTGCCGCCGGTGTATTGCGAGCCGAATCAGTTGAAGCAAGTGTTCATCAATATTTTGAAAAACGCCATCGAAGTGATGCCAAAAGGCGGGGACATTACGGTGCGCATCACCCGCGCCGGGTGCTATGTGCGCATCTCCATCACCGACCAAGGATGCGGCATTCCAAAAGATAAAATCAAAAAGCTTGGCGAGCCGTTTTATACGACGAAAGAACGCGGCACCGGCCTCGGCTTGATGGTCAGCTATAAAATCATAGAAGAGCACCAAGGGAAAATTGAAGTGGAAAGCGAAGTCGGCGTCGGCACGACGTTCCATATCACGCTGCCGATCGAACGAATGGAAAGGGAGGACGACGATGACGATTGAATATGCAGTATACCGCTCAGAGCTGCTCGGCGACATTTACATCGCCTCCGACGGCGACGCGATTGTCAAAGTCGAGCTGTTTCCAGAAGAATGGCGCGCGTTCGCCGGCGAACATCCGGCTGTCAAAAGCTGGTCGCCGCTTCTTGAACGCGCGCTTAGGCAGCTGGATGAGTATTTCCACGGTCGACGCCAAGCATTTGACTTGCCGCTGAAGTGGAAGGGAACTGCCTTCCAAGAAGAGGTGTGGGCGGCGCTTTGCCGCATTCCGTACGGCGAGACGGCGACATACGCTGACATCGCCGCGCAAATCGGCCGCCCGAAAGCGGTGCGCGCCGTCGGTCAGGCAAACCGGGCGAATGAACTGTCGATTCTCGTTCCGTGCCACCGCGTTGTCGGCAAAAACGGCGCTCTCATTGGCTATGCTGGAAGCCGCACCGATGTGAAGGCGAAGCTGTTGGAGCTTGAGCGCCGCTTACGTAGATGACGCTCTTGCGTTCGTGGAACAGGCAAAGGGTTTGGAAGGCGTTGTATGCGGATGCTGCAATGAAGCAGGCGGAAAAAGAGGCTGACGGCTTGCCTAGAAAAACGCGTCTGCCCCCGAGGATTGCCATCCACGGGGGCAGAGATCGGGCGTTATTTTTTTTGCCAATGCGACAAGGCGAGGGCGCCGACTAAAATGGCGCCTTTTATAATGTCTTGGGCGTAATACGGAACGTTTGCCATCGTCAAGCCGTTCAGCAACACGCCCATTAAAATCGAGCCGAACAATGTGCCGATGACGTTCGGCTTGCCGGCGCCAAAGACGGAAAAGCCGATGTAGGCGGCGGCGACGCTGTCCATTAAAAGCGAGGCGCCGGCCGACACTTGCCCGGTGCCGATGCGCGAGGCAAGGACGATGCCGCCTAAGGCCGCAAAAAACCCGCTGATGACGTATGCATATGTCCGATAGCGGTTGACCGGGATGCCTGAGAGCCTTGCCGCCTCGCGGTTTTCCCCGGTCAAATAAAAGAGGCGGCCGGGTTTCGTGTACGTTAAAAACAGATGAGCGGCAATGACGACAAACAGCATAAGCAAGACCGAAAACGGCACGCCGAACAGCTCTCCCTGGCCGATAAATAAAAAGGAAGGAATGAATTTGCCCGGCGCCGTGCCGCCATCGGGCAGCGGCATGTCGTTGTAGATCGAAAACCCTTTCGTATAGGTGAGCTGCACGCCGTTAATGGCGTACATCGTCGCCAACGTCGCGAGCAAATCGGGCAATTTGAATTTGACGATCAACAACGAGTTCAAGAGCCCGACAGCAATGCCGAGCAACAGCGGCACGAGCAGGGTGATGAAAATTTCTT
>NZ_LDPD01000012.1:59979-71919 GCF_001026865.1 Geobacillus sp. ZGt-1
GAGCGCCGCTGCGCTCGCGATCGTCGCTAGGCTCACCGTCGAGCCGACGGACAAATCGAAGCCATCGACGATGAGCGAAAACGTAATGCCGATTGCCACGAGCGTCACGATCGAAATGGACCGCAAAATGTCACTGAAGTTTTCATACGTAAAAAATCGGTCTTGCGTGATGCCGAAGTAGGCGATAACGGCAAGAATGGCCAGCAAGGTGCCGTGTTTATACAACCATTCAAGAATGGACGGCGCCGTTTTTTTCGACGGCGTTGTGGAAACGGCTGGCTGGCTCATGGATCTCACCTCCGCTGCAATAGTAAACAAGCTGTTCATACGTCAATTCAGCGGCCGGCAGGCGAGCGAGCAGCCGGCCGTCGACCATCACGTAGATGGTGTCGCAAATGTCAAGCAGCTCTTGAAATTCGCTGGAAAAGTACAGCACCGTTTTTCCTTCATCGGCAAGGGAGCGAATGATGGAAAACACCTCTTGCTTCGCATGGACGTCGATCCCTTTGGTCGGTTCGTCAAACAAAAAGACGCGTGCGTTTGTGTTGAGCCATTTGCCGATGACGACTTTTTGTTGATTGCCGCCGCTCAAGTGGCGAACGACGGTGGTGCTTGACGGCGGATGAACACCTAGCGAGCGGACGAGCCCGTCGGCTTCAGCCGCTTCTTTCGCCCAGCTGATCCATTGCCAGCGCGACAGGCGGGAAAGAAGGCGGACGGTCAAGTTCGTTTTCACTGATTCGGGCAAAAACAACCCTTGTTTGCGCCGTTCTTCCGGGATGAGGCAAAGGCCGGCGTCGATGGCTTCATAAGGCGATGAGAACACATAGCGTCTGCCATCAATTTCCCACTCGCCGGATGTGTTCCGGTGGGCGATGAGGCTTTCGGCAAGCTCCGTCTTGCCGGCGCCGACGAGGCCAGCGATGCCGACGATTTCGCCGCGGTGGGCGTATAGGTCGACTGTTGTCCCGGTTTTGTCGATCAAAATTCCGCGGGCGGCAAACGCGATGTCGCTTCTGTATGTGCGTGCTTGTTTCGCGGCGGCGGTCCGCTTCGTTCCAGTCATATGAAGGACGATGTCCTCAAGCGGCAGGCTGCGGGCGCCTCCGTGATAGACGACGCGGCCGTCGCGCAAAATCGTCAGCCGGTCAGCGATCTCCTGAACTTCTTTCAGTTTATGAGAGATGTAAATAAAGCCGACGCCTTGCTGCTTCAGTTCATCGATGATGGCAAACAGACGCCTTGTTTCCGCCTCGCTTAAGGCGGCCGTCGGTTCGTCTAGGATGATATAGCGCGCGTTGGATGACAGCACTTTGGCGAGCACAATCAGCTGCTTTTCATGGAGCGAGCAGTCGCGAACCAATTTCGTCGGCGGCAACGACAGGCCGACGCGGCGAAGCAGGGCGGCGGCCCGCTCTTTTTCTTGACGCAGCGAGCGAATCGGCCGTTGCTTCACATGGACGAACTCGTCCGCCGCTACATTTTCGTAAATCGGCAAGCCGGGAAAGAGCGCTGTGTCAACTTCTTGAACGACGAGGCCGATGCCGGCTTGTTTTGCTTCGCGCGGCGATGAAAACGTGTATATCGTACCGTCGATCGTGATCGTACCAGCGTCAGGCGGAATGGCGCCGGCCAAAATGTTCATGAGCGTGCTTTTGCCGGCGCCGTTCATGCCTAAAAGGGCGTGGACTTCGCCAGGACGAACGTCGAAGTCCACGCCGTCGAGCACGCGCACGGCGCCAAACGATTTTTCCATGCCCCGCATTGACAACCCGTTCATTTTTTGTTCACCTGGGCTTCCAACGTTTTCATCCACGGCGAGATGGCGACATTGGATTGCCCCCAGCCCGGGATGTATTGCGAAAGCTCATTCATCGACACTTGTTTGTCCGGAAGATCGGACCGTTTCACTAAATGCGGCTCAAGCGAGTAAATGTTCGGCGTTTTTTCTCCAGCGATTTTTTGATACGCGAACCGCACTTGGACGCGGCCGACTTCGGCTGGGTCGGTCGCCGTTGTCGCCACCCATGGGCTGTTTGGTTTTTGGATCATTTGCAAGTCTTCATCGCTCAAATCGATGCCATACACTTTAATTTCCGTGCGCCCAGCTTGCTCGATGGCGCGCGTCGCCCCTTTGGCGAACTCGTCCCAAGTTGCGAAGACAGCGTCAATGTCGCCTTTGTTCGGGTATTTTTTCAAAATCGCTTCCATTTGCGTTTGTGTGTCCAAAGCTGTGTTGGCGCTCGCCGTGCCAAACTTGGCAATTTCTTTAATGTTCGGATAGCGTTTTTTGAACGCGTCATAAATGACATGGCGGCGTTCCATCGGGGTAAAGCCGCCGACCCAAATCGTGACGATGTTGCCTTCCCCGTTTAAGTCTTCTGCGAGCGTTTTTAATGTTTTCCAGGCGAGGCTGTAGTCGTCTTGGTCGATGACGGTGACGCCGGGAATGTTCAAATCGTTGTCAAACGCCACAACTGGAATGCCTTTGGCGACGGCTTTTTTCACCGGGCCTTCGAGCGCATCGGCGCGGCCGTGGTCAAGCAAAATGGCGTCCACATTTTGTGTAATGGCCGTCTCAACGTACGATGCCATTTTGGTTAAATCGTTGTCGGCGTTGTAAATTTGCACCTCGCCGCCGAATTTTTGCACTTGTTCTTTGACGCCGGCGATGTATTGCGATGAGAACGTGCCGATGGACAGTTGCATAATGGCGGCGATCTTCACCGGTTTTTTCAGCTTCTCCGGGATGGCCGCCTGTTCGCTGCTCGATGCGGTTTGGCTGTTGGATGAGACGGTGTCGCCTTGGATGGCCGTTTGCTTCGTTTCGTTGGCCGGCTTAGAGCTACGGCGTCTTGCTCGTTCGTGCAGCCGGCCAAGACGGAGAACACGGCAAAGAAAAGAAGAGAAAGGAACGATAAGGCCTTAAATCGTTTCATGCTGCTCCTCCTTTGTGAATAATGATGGCAGCGTTGCGTTGTAATTGCCGCGAATGATGCCTTTTTCGGTAATGATCGCGGTAATGAGTTCGTTTGGCGTTACGTCAAACGCCGGATTGTATACGTTGACGCCTTCCGGGGCGATGCGCACGCCGGCGATGTGGGTCACTTCATCCGGATGGCGCTCTTCGATCGGGATGTCCGCACCTGTTTTCGTCGTCAAATCGATCGTGGACAACGGCGCAGCGACGTAAAACGGAATGTCAAACGACTTCGCGAGCAAGGCCAGGCCGAACGTGCCGATTTTGTTCGCCGTATCGCCGTTTTGCGCGATCCGGTCGGCGCCGACGATGATGGCGCCAATGCCTTTCGCCTTGATCGCTTGCGCTGCCATGTTGTCGGTGATGAGCGTCACATCAACGCCCGCTTGCATCAGTTCCCAAGCGGTCAGGCGCGCCCCTTGCAACACCGGCCGCGTCTCGAGAGCGTAAACGGATAGTTCAATTCCTTTTTCTTTCGCCAAATAAAACGGGGCGAGCGCCGTTCCGTAGCGGGCGGTGGCGATCGAGCCGGCGTTGCAAATCGTCATCACCCGCTCGCCGGGCCTGAAGAGCGACAAGGCATGCTCGCCAATGCGGCGGCACACATCCTCGTCTTCTACTTGAATGCGAATCGCTTCGTGGACGAGCGTCGTTTTGGCCTCGTTGACGGAAAGGGCGTCGGCCGCAGCGGTGACGAGCCGATCGAGCGCCCAAAACAAGTTGACGGCAGTCGGCCGGGCACTGGCTAGGTAGTCACGATCTCGTTTCAAGCGACGGCGGAATTCATCGAGCGATTCGGTGTCGTAGCGTAAAGCGGCAAGCGCCAGGCCATAGGCGGCGGTGATGCCGATCGCCGGCGCGCCGCGCACTTTCAGCGTGGCAATCGCCTCATAGACGTCTTCCAGAGTGTGCAAGTCGATATATTCGATGATGGATGGAAGCTTTTGCTGGTTTAAAATCGTCACATGCGTCTCGCGCCATTCAACGGAGCGTGGGATGGCAAAGGTGCTCATCGCCATCTTCCTTTCTCTTTTTTTTGGTTTGTCCGGGTCAGCGCCGCGCAGCTTGCGTCGAGACCCGGACGATTGTATGGCATTATTGTTCCGTTTCGGCAAACAGGCGGCGGAAGTCTTCCGTTCCGGTGAACACGCGGCGCTCAATGATCAAGCGGCGGCCGAGACGGAGGGCATGCCGTTTGGCAACAAGCCGTTCATCTTTGTGCTCGATGCCGTCAAGGTCCGCCACATGGGCGAGGCCGATCGTCCGGCGGATGACTTCGCAGCCGGCAAAGCCGACGGCGTCGATGAACGCGTGCCGGAGCACGTCCTCGAGCAAGCCCGGCGTCGCGGCGTACGTTTCCACGCTCTCGGTGCGCCAAAGGTTTGAGAACACGGACGCAAAGACGTCCCATGTCCGGTCGATGTGGTCAAAGAGCGGTTGGCGCTCTAATTCAGAGCGGGACAACGCATTTAACAGCAAATTGGCGAAAAATTGGCCAAGGTCAAACCCGATCGGACCGTAAAAGGCGAATTCTGGGTCGATCACTTTCGTTTCGTCGGCGCTTACGAAAATGCTGCCGGTATGCAAATCGCCATGCAAGAGCACATCGGCTTCGGTTAAAAACTTGCGCTTCAGCTTTGCTGCTTCTAGGTGGAGTCGGTCATCGCGCCAAAGCGCTTCAACGTCTGGGCGCAATTCGTCTTCAAAGTTGTTCGTTTCGTGGTCAAAAAACGGGTCGGTGAAGACGAGGTCTTCGGTAATTTTGCACAGTTCCGGATTGACGAAGCTTTGCGCCAATTTCTTTTTCTCTTGCTGGTTCATGCCGAAGTCAGACGTATAAAATGCCGTTTTGGCGACAAACTCGCCGATATGCTGGGACAAAAGCGGATACGTTTTCCCTTCGATCAGCCCTTTGCGGGCGATTTGCAAACGGGATAAGTCTTCCATCACCGTAATGGCGAGCGATTCGTCAGAATAGTAGACTTTCGGCACGTATTGCGGCACGTAGCTCGCAAACGTGCGCAGCGCGTTGCTTTCAATGACAGCGCGCTTTAACGTGAGCGGCCAGCTTTCGCCGACCACTTTGGCGTACGGCAACGCTTGTTTGATGATGACGCCTTGTTTCGTTTCTTGATCGACGATATGAAAAACAAGGTTCAAGTTCCCGTCGCCGATCTCGCGGCAGGCAAGCGGCGCTCCGTCGCGGAATAGGCCGAGGCGGACAGCGAGAGATACCGCCTTCGGTTCGGTCAGCGGTTCGTAAACCGATGTTTGAACAGTGGTCATTTCCTTGTTCCCCCTTTTTTCATTTCGCTCGTTTTCAAATGCCGGTTCTGACGCGGCGCTGAAATCTCGGCGTTTCCGGCAAATGAAAAAGCCTCTTTCGCATACGGAAAGAGGCTTGAAGATTCATTCGTTCTTCGCGCCTCTTATCTTTCAGAAAGACATCGGTCTTTCTGTTGGACTTAGCACCGTGCCCTGCGGAAGCATGACGCTTCCGGCGCCGCCCTTGGCGTGCGCCCTATCTCACGATAGTATTACGGTCGGTTGCTGGGCTTCATTGGGCCAATTCCCTCAGCCAACTCTTGATAAGAGTACCGATTTCTCGTATTCAGTTTTTGCAATTTTCACGATGTTGTCAATCGTTTGGTTGTTTGATTCGAATGATACATGGTCGATCAATCGATTGTCAATACGTTTTGAAAAAATTTTTTGCCGCTTCGTAGTCGTGCGGCCGGCGGTCGGCAAACACCGGGATGCGTGCGCGGACGTCCGCAACGAGTGCGGGATCGATGTCGGCCGAGAGAATGCCCGGCTTCTCGTCCGCCTCGGCGATCACTTCGCCCCATGGGTCGATGACGAGCGAATGGCCGGCAAAGACGTTGTTCGGGTCGCGGCCAGCCCGGTTGCAGGCGACGACGTAGCATTGGTTTTCAATCGCCCGCGCCATCAAGAGCGTCCGCCAATGGTGCAGGCGGGGAAGCGGCCATTCGGCGACGACAAACAGCACTTCCGCTCCGGCCAACGCATGGGCGCGAATCCACTCCGGAAAGCGGATGTCATAGCAAATGACCCCGGCGCATGCAAGCCCGTCGAGCGAAAACAAGCCTAAGCTGCTTCCCGGCTGCAAATACAAATGTTCATCCATTAATTGGAACAGATGGAGTTTGCTGTATTCGCCGACGATTTGGCCATGGCGGTCGGCCACGATCATCGTGTTTGTCACGCCGGCGGCTGTTTTTTTGGCGACCGAACCAGCGACGAAATGGACGCCGTACGTTTGCGCCAATCGGGAAGCGAGCGCCTTCGCCCGTTCGGCGCCTTCGTCGGCAATTTCATCCAGGCGCGTCAAATCGTAGCCGGTCGTCCATAACTCTGGCAGCACGATGATGTCAGCGCCGTCTTTGGCAGCGGATTCCACGGCCTGTTCGGCTTGCTGTTCGTTTTTTGCTGGATCGCCAAATGCAATGTCAAGCTGCAGGCAGGCGATGCGGATCGTCATGAGCGTTCACCTCGGAAAAAAATTTTTCTTTACATTTTGCTTTTAACGATATATGATGTTGCACTAGAATTTCAAGAATTTTTGAGAAGGTGTGGACGATGACGATCGAATTTCCCTTTTCCGAACTGCTTGAACAGCTGCCGAAGCAGTTTTTCGCCTCGCTCGTGGCGAAAGTCGGTGCGAAGATCAAGGCGGGTTATGATGTGATCAACTTAGGGCAGGGCAATCCGGATCAGCCGACGCCGGCGCACATTGTCGAAGCGATGCAGAAGGCAGCCGCGAACCCAAAATACCATAAATATTCGCCGTTTCAAGGCTACTCGTTTTTGAAAGAAGCCGTAGCGGCGTTTTACGCGCGCGAGTACGGGGTGACGATCGACCCGGCCCGCGAGGTCGCCATCTTGTTCGGCGGCAAAGCCGGGCTTGTCGAGCTGCCGCTTTGCCTCGTCAACCCGGGCGATGTGGTGCTTGTCCCGGACCCGGGCTATCCGGACTATTGGTCGGGGATCGCGCTTGCCCGCGCGCGGATGGAGATGATGCCGCTTTCTTCGGAAAACGGATTCTTACCGGATTACGAAGCCATTCCGGAGTCGGTCGCCGACCGAGCGAAGCTCATGTTTTTAAACTATCCGAACAATCCGACCGGTGCGACGGCGACAAAGGAATTTTTCGCGGAGACGGTGGCGTTTGCCGCCAAGCACGGCATTGCCGTCGTGCACGATTTCGCTTATGGGGCGATCGGCTTTGACGGCCGGAAACCGGTCAGCTTCCTGGAAGCCGATGGGGCGAAAGACGTCGGCGTCGAAATTTATACGTTTTCGAAAACATACAATATGGCCGGCTGGCGTGTGGCGTTTGCCGTCGGCAACGAGCGGATCATTCGGGCGCTTGAGCTTTTGCAGGATCATTTGTATGTCAGCTTGTTCGGCGCCATCCAAGAAGCGGCCGCCGCGGCGCTCCTTGGTCCGCAAGATTGTGTCACGGAGTTGGTCGCATTGTATGAGGCGCGCCGCAATGCGTTCATCGCTGCGCTCTGCGAGATCGGTTGGGAAGCGCCGGCGCCATATGGGTCGTTTTTCGCCTGGCTTCCGCTGCCAAAAGGCATATCATCCGCTGAGTTTGCCGACATGCTGCTTGAGCGGGCGCATGTCGCCGTCGCCCCAGGCATCGGGTTCGGCGAGCACGGCGAAGGGTATGTGCGCGTCGGCCTCTTGACCGATGAAGCGCGGCTTCGCGAAGCAGCGGAGCGGATCGGCCGCCTTGGATTGTTCGAAAAAAATTTTTGAAAAATGATTGACAACGCCAATCGGCGATGTCATAATTCAAAGTAAATTTGCCAATTGTTTGACAAGTGCATAAACGAGCAGGCTTTCTTATCAAGAGCAGGCGGAGGGACGAGCCCAATGAAGCCCGGCAACCGGCTTGGCGCGCGCCAAGCACGGTGCTAATTCTTGCAGCGGAAACGCTGAGAGATAAGAAGAGCGCCATGGATGAGTGACGCCTCTTCTTATGAAGAGGCGTTTTTATTTCGAGATTGAGAGGGATGAACGATGAGTGCAGTGATGGCAACGTATTTGCTTCATGATGAAACAGACATTCGGAAAAAGGCGGAAGGGATCGCGCTCGGCTTGACAGTCGGCACATGGACCGACTTGCCGGCGTTGGAGCAGGAGCAGCTTCGCAAACATAAAGGGGAAGTCGTCGCTATTGAAGAGCTTGGCGAAAGCGAGCGGGTAAACGCCTATTTCGGCAAGCGGCTGAAGCGGGCGATCGTCAAAATCGCCTACCCGACAGTCAACTTCAGCGCCGATTTGCCGGCATTGTTGGTCACGACGTTCGGCAAGCTGTCGCTCGACGGTGAAGTGCGGCTGCTTGATTTAGAGTTTCCGGATGAATGGAAGCGACAGTTTCCTGGGCCGCGCTTTGGCATCGACGGCATTCGCGACCGAGTCGGGGTGCATAACCGCCCACTGTTGATGAGCATTTTTAAAGGCATGATCGGCCGCGATTTGGCGTACTTGACGTCGGAATTGAAAAAACAGGCGCTCGGCGGCGTTGACCTGGTCAAAGACGATGAAATTTTGTTTGACAGCGAACTTCTTCCGTTTGAAAAGCGGATCACCGAGGGCAAGGCGGCGCTTCAGGAAGTGTACGAACAAACAGGCAAGCGGACGTTGTATGCCGTCAACTTGACCGGCAAAACGTTTGCGTTAAAGGACAAAGCGAAACGAGCCGCCGAGCTTGGCGCTGATGTGCTGTTGTTTAACGTCTTCGCTTATGGGCTTGACGTGTTGCAGGCGTTGCGCGAGGATGAGGAGATTGCGGTGCCGATTATGGCTCACCCGGCGTTCAGCGGCGCTGTTACGCCGTCGGAGTTTTATGGGGTGGCTCCTTCGCTTTGGCTTGGAAAGCTTTTGCGGCTCGCCGGCGCCGACTTTGTCCTGTTCCCGTCGCCGTACGGCAGCGTCGCCTTGGAGCGCGAGCAGGCGCTTGGCATCGCCCGGGCGCTGACCGATGAACAAGAGCCGTTTGCCCGGGCGTTTCCAGTGCCATCGGCCGGCATCCATCCGGGCTTGGTGCCGCTCCTTGTCCGCGATTTTGGCCTTGACAGCGTCGTCAACGCCGGCGGCGGCATCCACGGCCACCCGGACGGGGCGATCGGCGGCGGAAAGGCGTTTCGCGCCGCCATCGACGCAGCGCTGGTCGGCCGTCCGCTTCGTGAAGCGGCGAAAGACAACGAGGCGCTGCAAAAGGCGATCGACCGCTGGGGCGCTATTGAGGTGGAAGCATGACGAAACAACTCGTTCTTTTTTGCGATTTTGACGGCACGATCACGGAAAACGACAACATCATCGCGATTATGAAACAGTTCGCCCCGCCGGAGTGGGAGACGCTAAAGGACGACATTCTCGCCCAGCGCATCTCCGTTCAGGAAGGCGTCGGAAAAATGTTTTCGCTTCTTCCGTCAGCGCTGAAAGGGGAGATTGTTGACTTTTTGCTTAGCACCGCCCGCTTGCGCGAAGGGTTCCGCGAGTTTGTCGCATGGACAAAAGAGCAAAGCATCCCGCTCTATATCGTGAGCGGCGGCATCGACTTTTTCGTCTATCCGCTGCTTGAAGGGCTCATTGAACCGGAGCGCATTTTTTGCAACGGCTCCGATTTCAGCGGTGAGACGATCCGCATCACATGGCCGCATGCATGTGACAGCCGGTGCCAAAACGGCTGCGGCTGCTGCAAGCCGTCGCTATTGCGCAGGCTTGCCCGCCCGGACGGGTATCACGTCGTCATCGGCGATTCGATCACCGACTTGGCGGTGGCCAGGCAAGCCGACTATGTGCTGGCGCGCGATTTTCTGCTTGAAAAATGTCAAGAGCTTGACCTGCCGCACGCGCCATTTGCGACGTTTTTTGACGTGATGGATGCGTTGCAGCGAATGGAGGTGATCGTATGAGCATTGTCGTGAAAAAGTGGAACGAGCTTGCGGAAGTGAAAGCCGAGCTCGCCGCCCGCGATTGGTTTTTCGCAACAAGCGGCAATTTGTCGATCAAAGTGACGGACGACCCGTTGACGTTTTTGGTGACAGCGAGCGGCAAGGATAAGCGGAAGCAAACGGATGAGGACTTCTTGCTCGTTGACGCTGCCGGCCGACCAGCGGAGAAAACACATTTAAAGCCATCAGCGGAGACGCTGCTGCATGTGGAAATTTACAGCCGCACAAACGCCGGTTGCGTCTTGCACGTTCATACCGTGGACAACAATTTGATTTCTGAACTGTATGCGCAAAACGGGGAAGCGGTCTTTTCCGGCCAGGAAATCATCAAGGCGTTCGGCATTTGGGAAGAAAATGCCGCCGTGCGCATCCCGATCATTGACAATTACGCCGACATTCCAACGCTCGCTCGGGAGTTTGCGAACTATATCCATGGCGACGCCGGCGCCGTGTTGATCCAAAACCATGGCATCACGGTCTGGGGGCGTACAGCGTTTGAAGCGAAAAAACATTTGGAGGCATGGGAGTTTTTGTTCCGCTGGCAGGTGAAGCGGCTGCTTTTGCAGCGGGCCGGCCTGCCGGTTGGCTAATCCATATACATTTTTCCAAAGGAGGATGTGAACAATGGCAGTCATCAAAGTGAGAAAAACGGGCCAAGTGATTGAAGGAGAAGACAATGTGCGCGCGTTTTTGAACAGTCAAGGGGTGTTGTATGAACATTGGGACATCACGAAACTGCCGGAGCATTTGCGCGATAAATATGTTCTGACAGATGAAGAAAAAAATGAAATTTTAGCGACGTTCAAAGACGAAATTGAAGATTTAGCGGCGCGCCGCGGCTACAAAACGTGGGATATCGTCGCTCTGTCCGACGCGACGCCGAACTTGGATGAGTTGCTGAAAAAATTTGAACAAGTGCACATCCATACGGAAGATGAAGTGCGCGCCATTACGGCCGGCCATGGCATTTTCATCATCAAAGGCGACAAAGAAACCGGCTATTTTGATGTAGAGCTTGAAGCCGGCGACGTCATTTCCGTGCCGGAAGGGAATCCGCATTACTTTACGCTCATGGATGACCGTCGGGTCGTTGCGGTGCGCTTGTTTATCGACCCGTCCGGCTGGGTCGCTCATCCATATGAAGAAAAAGAGGAAGCCGTCCAATAACAATGAACGCCCCGCTGCTTATATACAGGCAGCGGGGTTGTTTTCGTTAAAACGATTGTGTTAGAAAAATCATAAACAAAATGCCGACAATAAACGCGTACGTCGATGTCCGTTCATTTCCATCGCCATGGCTTTCGGGAATGAGCTCTTTGTAAATGATAAACAGCATCGCCCCGGCGGCAAACGCCAACCCGTATGGAACGAGGCCGCGGAAGAGAGAGGTTAAATAAAAGCCGAGCAAAGACGTCACAATTTCGACCGCGCCGGTTAACGTGGCAATGACAAACGCTTTAAAGCGGCCAATCTGCTGATTGACTAAAAACAAGGCGACCAAAAATCCTTCCGGCGCGTTTTGCAAGCCGATGGCCAATGCGATCAAATTGCCGATTTGCGAAGCGCCGTCTGAGGCGTAGCTCACCCCGACTGACAGCCCTTCGGGGAGATTGTGCATCGCAATGGCGGCGATGATGAGCATCGCCTTTTCGTCGAATTGCAAGCCGCTTTTCGTATGCTCCAAGTCGATATGGGGGACGGTCATCTCAAGCAACGTTAACACGAGCACCCCCGCCGCCAATCCGATGGCGAGCGCCTCAAAACCGCCGGACCGCAGGGCCTCGGGAATAAGACTTGTCATCGAGGCCGCCATCATAATGCCGGCTGAAAACGCGAGGAGCACATCGCGCCAGCGGTGGGTGAGCGATTTGGCCATAAACAAAATCGGCACAGCGCCAAGTCCGGTCGATAAGGCGGACAGCACACTGCCGGTCAATACCCCGTTCATCCAATTCCCCCTTCATCAGC
>NZ_LDPD01000012.1:71924-74245 GCF_001026865.1 Geobacillus sp. ZGt-1
TTTATTTTTTCATATGCGCCGTTTCCACAAATGTGACAATCGCCCAAGCGCTGCCCTATAACAAAATTATCATAGCGAAAGGAACGGCCGCTGGCGAGAAAAATGGACCAGCGCCTGGCAAAAACGGTTGCCTGCCTGTTTGCTGTTCAAGTATAATGCAAGTAAGAAATGGTTAAATGCAAAGGGTTGGATGGCATGGAACAAAAAGAGCAAGAACTCGAGCAATCGCTAAAGTTGTTTATCGTATTGTCGCGGGCTTACCGCGCCGTAAGCGACCAAGTGAACAAATCAATCCACTCATTCGGGGTCAATCCGACCGAATTTGCCGTGTTAGAATTGTTATACCATAAAGGGGATCAGCCGCTCCAGCAAATTGGCGAAAAAATTTTGCTGGCGAGCGGGAGCATCACCTACGTCATTGACAAACTGGAAAACAAAGGATTGATCGTCCGCCGCGCCTGCGAAAAGGACCGGCGCGTCACGTACGCGTCCATTACAGAAGAGGGGCGGCGGTTTATTGAACGCGTATTTCCCGAGCATGCGGAAAAAATTCACGAAACGGTTTCGGCGCTGACGGCGGCAGAAAAAGAGCAGGCGATTGCGCTGCTGAAAAAATTAGGATATGGGGCAAAAACAAGGGGCTGACGCGAGGTCGGCCTCTTTAATTTTGCCGGAAATGGATACGTTATATAAAGAACATACCATAGCCAGCAAAAAAGGAGAGATCACCATTGATGGTTCCAGTAGGGGTATCGAATCGCCACATTCATTTATCAAAAGAACACATGGCGGCGCTGTTTGGCGAAGGCGCCGAGCTGACGGTGCTCAAGCCGTTGTCGCAGCCTGGCCAGTTCGCCGCCAAGGAAACGGTGACGGTCGAAGGGCCGAAAGGGAAAATTGAAAACGTCCGCGTCCTCGGACCGGTCCGTTCGCTCACCCAGCTTGAAATTTCGAAAACCGACAGCTTCAAGCTCGGCGTCGCGCCCCCGATCCGCTTATTCGGCGATATTGACGGAACGCCAGGCATTACGATTCACGGACCGAAGGGGACGGTGACCGTCGACAAAGGGGTGATCATTGCCAAGCGCCACATTCATATGACGCCGAAAGATGCCGAGACGTTTGGCGTCCGCGATAAACAAGTTGTGAAAGTGAAAACGCAAGGGGAGCGGGCGCTCATTTTTGACGAAGTGATCGTCCGCGTCAGCGAAGATTTTGCATTAGATATGCACATTGACACCGATGAAGCGAACGCGGCCGGCTTGAAAACGGGCGATTATGTCGAACTGCTTCCATCGTGAAACCATCCGCGCCAAAGGCGGACAAAGCGCCCTCTCGGTACAAACGAGAGGGCGCTTCCCATTAATGCGGCCGCTTCTTCTCTGATGCTAGTGTGCCGACAAGATGAAACGGCGCATCACGCCGAATGGCGTCAATGACGCCGCTGCTGATTTCTTGATGGGTGAGCCAACGCGTGCTGTGCTCTTCGATCACGAAGCCAAGCTGAATTTGCCGGTACAGGCAAGCGGAAGACAAACGGAGTTCCCGCTTTGCCTCGGCCGGATGGGCCCGGCTGCCGAGCACGTGGAACAGACGCCAAGGACCGGGATGTCTGCTATTTTCCCGGATGATGGCCGGAAACGCCTGTTTCCCGTCGCTGTGCACCCATGCGACAACAAGGTCGAAGGCTCTGTTTTCATTGATTGTTTGGTGAATCAAGGAACATAGTACATCATGATCGCGATAATCGACCAAAAGCGGGGTAATGGCCTCCAGATGTGCGGCGCGGGCGATGAGCCGTTCCATCCGTTCCCTGTTCCGGGCGACGATGGATACATGGTACCCTTCTCGCACGAGCCAAAGCGACACGTCGGTTAACATGCCTGTCCCACCGATGACGAGTGCGTGCATGGTGTTTCTCCTTTCGGATTAATGCGATGCTCCTTTCAAATAGCGGTCAAACCAGTCGACGATATGGCGAAGACGCTCAAGCCGAAGAGCAGGGTTGCCGGTGCGCGACAAATCGTGGTTGGCGTCCGGAAAGCGGACGAGCTTTGTTTCCCGCCCGAGCTGCTTTAAGGCGACAAACAGCTGCTCCGCCTGCTCAATCGGGCAGCGGTAATCGCGTTCGCTGTGCAAAATCAACAGCGGTGTGCGCATGTGTTTGACGTATTTGAGCGGCGAATGATGCCAAAGCCGCTCAGCGTCTTCCCAAACGTCGCAGCCGACTTCCCATTTCGTGAAAAAGTAGCCGATGTCGCTCACGCCAGAGAAGCTGAGCCAGTTGGAAATCGAACGTTGACCCGAGTTCGACAGTGACT
>NZ_LDPD01000012.1:74339-80082 GCF_001026865.1 Geobacillus sp. ZGt-1
CAAAACTGTCGAACTCGGGGTTGAGTGACAGCCGCTTTGAATCGGTCGGTATGCCCAACGATCCAGTTCGTCATAAATCCGCCGTAGCTGCCGCCGGTGACGCCAAGCCGTTCTTTGTCAATAAAGTCGAACTTGCTGATGGCGGCGTCGACGCCAGCCATAATGTCTTCATAATCCATGCCGCCATAGTCGCCGCGCACCGCATTGACAAACGACTGGCCGTATCCGTGGCTGCCGCGCGGGTTCGTAAACAGCACGGCATAACCGGATGAAGCGAGCAGCTGCAATTCATGGAAAAACGTAAATCCATACATCGCATGCGGCCCGCCGTGAATTTCGACGACAAGCGGCGCCTTTTCCCCTTCGTCAAGCTCAGGCGGTTTCATCCTATTTCGCGCAGCTAAGTGGGGGTAGTTGACGATCCAGCCTTGAATCTCCAAACCGTCCGCCGATCGATACGTAAACGGTTCGGCAGCGGCGAAGGCCACTTCATGTTCAAGCGCTTCATTGGCACGCGTAAGCCGTGTTTTCGTTCCATCGGCAAGCGAGACCGCATATAAATCGCCAACGGACGTAGGCGAGCTGATGGCGGCGACGGCTTGCCGTCCATTCGGATGGACGGTGAATCCGTATAGATGAAAATCTCCTTCGACCACTGGAACGATCGGGCCGGCGAGCGAGACGAAATATGCCTTGACGCGTCCGCGCTCTGAGGCGGTGACATACAGGCCGCTTCCGTCGCTCGCCCAAATCGGGCCCGGGCCTTTCGCATCAGCGTGCATGTCGCCGACCATGGTGTCACCGAGATGGACGTCCCAGTCGGCGGTCAACACCCGCTTCGTTCCACGTTCCGGCTCAAAGACGTAAAGCTGGTGAAGCGTCGCCCCAAGATAAGCCAAATCATGGCCGATGGCCGCGAGCTTCATTCCGTCCGGCGACCAGGCGAGTGAAGCGAACGCGCCGCAGCCGTTCGTCAAGTTCGTTTCTGTTTTTTTCTCGAGATCGAGCAAAATGATGTCGCGGGTAAAGGTGGTGTCCGGATCCTCGTTTCGGTTGGCGACAAAGGCGAGCGTCCGTCCGTTTGGCGAAACGGCAAACGAACCGATTTCTTCCTCGCGGCCCGTCAACGCTTCGATTTTTCCTGACAGCACATCGATGCGCGCGAGCACCGCCCGTTTGCCGTCAAGAAAACCAGCCGCATCCGATTTGTAATACAGCCGCTCGACAACGCGCGGTTTCAGGTCGGTTCGCTTCACTTCTGCCTTTTCCGGTTCTTCGCGGTCTTCAATCGTTTCATCATCGCCAAGCGTCGTTAGGGCGATGAGAAACGTTCCATCCGGCGACCAGACGTAATCGCGCACGCCGTTTTTGAAAAACGTCAGCTGGCGCGCTTCGCCGCCATTGGCAGGCAGCAGCCAAAGCTGCACACGCCCCGAGCGGTCAGACAAAAAGGCGATCGTTTCGCCGTCCGGGGAAAAGCGCGGCTTCGTGTCGCGACAGCGCCCGAACGTCCATGGACGGACGGCGCCGTCTTCCGTCCACATAGATAGATGGGAGCGGTATTGGTTTTCTTCGTCGATCGATTTTTCCACAAACACGACGCGCGTTCCGTCCGGCGCGTAGTGCGGGTCGCGCACCGAGCGGAGGCGAAGCAAATCTTCCGCCGTCATGCCGCGGCGTTTCGTCAGGTGCTCGTTGTTGTTCATCAGCAAGACCTCTCTTTCCTTCAAAAATGGAACCATCTTGTATATTTCGTCTTACGAAAGAAAAGATCCTGCCCCAAAACAGAAAAAAACGAACGCCCAAACGATAGGCGTCCGTTTTTTAGCTATGCCGACAGTTTTTGTTTTTCATTTGCCTGCTGCGCTGCCTTTTTCACCTGCGGGTAGAAGATCACGCCGCTTGCCAGCAAGGCAACGCCCAGCAGGAACGTTTTCATATCCGCCGTCCCGGCGATGACGACCCAGACGGAATACAATGTTGCCAGCGCCGCAACGATGCCGTCAGCGAGCCGCTCCCGTCCTGCCGCATACGTTTCCCCCGTGAGCGTGAGCTTCAGCTGGAAGACGGAAGCAATCAAATATGGAACGAGATAAGCGAGCGTGGCGATGTAAATGACGAAGTCAAACGCTGTTGCCATCGAGTTGGAAATGGTCGAGAAAATGAACAATTGCGCCAGCGCGTTTGACAATGTGAGCGAGAAGCTCGGTGCCCCTTTTCTGTTTTCCTTCAAAAAAACCGGCAAAAACATCCCTTGTTTCGCCGCCTGGTACGGCACTTCGGCGCTCAACAAGATCCAGCCGAGCGTCGAGCCAAGCAAGCTGATCAGCCCAAGGCCAGCCAACACGTAGCCGCCCGCCGGTCCGACGATGGCATTGATGGCGTCCACGAGCGGTTTTTCCGATTGAATCAGTTCGCGTTGCGGCAAGACGCCCATCACCAAAAAGCTGATGCCGATGTAAATGGCTAAGGCGATGAGCAGGCCGGCGATCGTCGCCCGTTTTACGTCCGCTTGTTTGCGCGCGCGGGAAGCGAACACCATCGCCGATTCAACGCCGACAAACGCCCAGAGTGTCGATAAAGCGGCGTTGTTGATTTGTCCAAGCAAACCGATCGGCTGTCCGTTCCCGTCATAGCGAGGGGCATCAAGCGGGCCGATGACCGCTTTGTCAAAGGCAAACAAGGCGATGACGATAAATAGGAAAAAGCCAAGCACTTTGGCCGCGGTGGCGACAAAATTCAGCTTGCCAGCGCCTTCTACACCGCGCAAAATGATGATATGCATCCCCCAAAGGAGCGCCGTGCAGACGAGAAACGTCAACAAGTTCCCAAGCTTCAAGGTGAACGACCCGGCGGTGAACACCGTTTGGCCGCTTGTCAGCACCGGGAAAAACGTCGACAAGTAGCTTGCAAATGTTGTAATGATCGCGACGTTGCCGGCAAAGTTGCCGACCCAGTAGCCCCATGATGACATAAAGCCGGATAAAATCGACAAGTTCGAACCTTTCGGAAACAGCTCCTTCGCGTAAATTTGCGGACCGCCGCCTAAGTCGGGCTTGCGGATTGCCAAGTTGCCAAACACAAGCGCCGTCATGAGGACACCGGCTCCGGTCAGCAGCCAGGCGAACATGACGCCGATGGGGCTCGCCGCCTCCGCCAACGAGCGCGGCAGCATAAAAATGCCGGATCCGACCATATTGCCCACGACAAGCGCGGTTAACACCCAAATGCCAAGTTTTCGTTGCTGATCCAAGGTCAAAACGCTCCTTTCGAAAAAAGAAAGCACCCGCGCCTTTTCAGCGGGTGCATGATCGATTCGCATCCAACTGAATGGCGATAGCGCTCCATCGCCCAAGGGCGATGGCAGTCCTGCGCCTGTTCGGCCGCAGGCCCAGCTTGCGCCGCCGGAGCGCGCCGCAAACTTCGGCGGTGAACCCTTTCCCGCTGCGTCATGGACCGCTCCGAGCCTCGGCAGCGCTACTTTTGTTCACCGCAACCTCTATCCCATTGAAGTGGAGAGGGGGTATATGGTTGCCGACACTATCTTACCTGATTCGACAAAAATCGTCAATATGTTTTTGGGAAATACAGAAGATGGGACGAGATTCCCAATCCATGGCCGCTATTTCTAGGGGGAAGAGGGCGCGAATGGGAATATGATTTGTTTTTGAAAAATAGAAATGGTTGCGAAGATCAAGATCATGATAGTTGCCTTCTTTTTCTATGAGGAAATAAAATGGAAATTTGTTCAGAGAATGGTTCATCACTAAAAACTAAAAGATGTACTTGCACTAGCCATTAAAGTATGTTAGCTGTTTCTCAAAGGTTGCGAAATATGAGTGAAATGATTAGTATAATTTGTGGTGATGAACCCAGAGAATAGGAAATCGAGAAGGATTTTGAGGATTCATGGCGAATAAACAGTAGGTCGGCTGAGTGATGAAAAAATGTAAAAATGAAAGGAAAGAAGGGACAGAGCATGAAGTTTTCCGAATTTCGTTACGAGCGGCCGGACATCGCTCAATTGCAAGCATCGTTTCAAGAAGCGCTTGATTCGTTCCGCCGTGCCGGGAGCGCCGCCTTGCAGCACGAGGCGATGAAGCGGATCAATGCACTGCGCCGCCGCTACAGCACGATGGCGAACCTTTGCCACATCCGCCATACGATTGATACAAACGATGAATTTTATAAACAAGAACAGGACTTTTTCGATGAAACCGAGCCGGTCGTCAAGGGGCTCGTCAACGATTATTACCGCGCGCTTGTTTCCTCGCCGTTCCGCGCTGAATTGGAACAAGTGTGGGGAAAACAGCTGTTTGCGTTGGCGGAAACGCAACTGAAAACATACGCGCCGGCGGTTGTCGAAGACTTGCAAAAAGAAAACAAGCTGGCCAGCGAATATACGAAGCTCATTGCATCGGCGAAAATCATGTTTGAAGGAGAGGAGCGGACGCTCGCCCAGCTGCAGCCGTTTGTCGAGTCGCCGGACCGCACGATGCGCCAACGGGCGAGCGAAGCGCGGTTTTCGTTTTTCACGGACCACGAAAAAGAGCTCGATGAGCTGTATGATGAGCTCGTCCACGTCCGCACAGCGATCGCCCGGAAGCTTGGGTTCCAAAACTTTGTTGAGCTCGGCTATGCCCGTTTAGGACGGACCGATTACAATGCCGACATGGTTGCAGGCTATCGCCAGCAGGTAAAAACGCACATCGTCCCGCTCGCGTCCAAGCTGCGCGAGCGCCAGCGGCAGCGCATCAAGGTCGAGAAGCTCTACTATTACGACGAACCGTTTATGTTTCCAACCGGCAACCCGGCGCCAAAAGGGGACGCCGCTTGGATTGTTGACAACGGCCGGCGCATGTATGAAGAGCTGTCGCCGGAAACCGGCGAGTTTTTCCGCTATATGGTCGAACACGAATTGATGGACCTCGTCGCCAAAAAAGGGAAGGCGGGCGGCGGCTATTGCACGTATATCGATGATTACAAGGCGCCGTTTATTTTCTCGAACTTTACCGGCACATCCGGCGACATTGACGTATTGACCCATGAAGCCGGACATGCGTTCCAAGTGTATGAAAGCCGTCATTACGACATTCCGGAATACAACTGGCCGACGCTTGAGGCGTGTGAAATCCATTCGATGAGCATGGAGTTTTTCACCTGGCCGTGGATGGAGCTGTTTTTCGCCGACGACGCCGACAAATACCGGTTCGCCCATTTGAGCGACGCGCTCTTGTTTTTGCCGTACGGCGTGGCGGTCGATGAATTTCAGCACGCGGTCTACGAGAACCCGGATATGACGCCAGCGGAGCGGAAGAGTGTCTGGCGCAGCATCGAAAAAGCGTATTTGCCGACAAGAGACTATGCCGGCCATGACTACCTTGAGCGCGGCGGGTTTTGGCAGCGGCAAGGGCATATTTACACCGATCCGTTTTATTACATTGATTATACATTGGCGCAAGTGTGCGCGTTCCAGTTTTGGAAGCGGGCGCAGGAAGACCGGGAATCAGCCTGGCGCGACTATGTGGCGCTTTGCCGATTGGGCGGCAGCCGGCCGTTTACTGAGCTCGTCAAAAGCGCCAACCTAAAGTCGCCGTTTGCTGACGGGGCGGTCGCTTCGGTCGTCGGCCATATCGAGCGGTGGTTGGACAGCGTCGATGACAAAGCCTTGTAAAAAGAAGCAAAGAAGGCGGGCGGGAACAGCACCGCCCTGCTTTTCTTTATCATCTCGCGCCGAGAAGAC
>NZ_LDPD01000012.1:80108-80186 GCF_001026865.1 Geobacillus sp. ZGt-1
TGGCTTGGTTGACAGCCTGCTGTGGGGCGGGTGTTTCCAACAATCTCTCACCTCAAAGCTCAAGCGTAGGTGGGAGAG
>NZ_LDPD01000012.1:80215-84981 GCF_001026865.1 Geobacillus sp. ZGt-1
GGGAAAAGGGGGAAAACGATGATCCGTAAAGCCACATGGGTCGACGCACTGGCCATCGCTTCGGTCCACGTCGAAAGTTGGAAGACGACGTACAGCGGCATCGTGCCGGACGCGTACTTGGAGACGTTGGCAGTGGGAGAAAAACAAACGTTATGGGAGAAGGTGCTCAGCCAATCGGACCATTCCGTGTTTGTCGCCGAGGAAAACGGACGCGTCGTTGGATTCGTCTCCGGCGGACGAAATCGAGCATCCGACGGTCCGATAGCGAAGTATGACGGGGAGCTGTACGCGGTGTATTTGCTCAAAGAGGCCCAAGGAAAAGGATGGGGACGGCGGCTTGTGCAAGCCTTGGCCCGCGACTTGGCGCAAAAAGGCATTCATTCGCTCGTCGTCTGGGTGCTTGCCGCCAATCCGTCGCGCGGTTTTTACGAACGGCTTGGCGGTGAAAAACTGGCCGAGGAAAGGGTGGAAATCGGCGGAACAGTGTTATCGGAGTGGTGCTACGGCTGGCAAGACATTCAAACGATGAACTAGGAAGGGGCTGCCGACAGTTCGGCAGCTCAAAAAATTTGTTTTGCGAGTGATTACTCACTTTAAAAACACGTTTGTCCTGTTTTATACTTTTTGTGAGTGATTACTCACTATTTTATTTCAAGAAGGAGGAAAGGTGCATGAGCATTTTGAGAAGTAAGTGGGTGGCCTTGTCGCCTGTCATGGTGGCCATTGTAGTATTGATTTTCTCTCTTGTTCTTGTTCCAACCGTGCATCCGAAGCCGCAAAAGCTTCCCGTTGCGTTTGTCAACGAGGACGAAGGGGTGCAATTGCCGAATCAGCCCCCGATCAACATGGGGAAGAACATTGAACAAGCCATCCAAAACATGGCGAAATCGAATGCAGCTGGAAAGGATCAACCCCCAATTGATTGGATGCAAGTTGACAGCGAGAACAAAGCGAAAAAATGAATGGATAAGCAACACTATTATGGCGCTCTCATCATTCCAAAAGATTTCAGCAAGAAAGTAGCGTCCCTGCAGACGCCCCGTCCTTCTGCCCCAAAAGTGAAAATCGTCGTCAATCAAGGAATGAATGCCGCAGCGTCTGCCATCGTGCAGCAAATCTTGAATCAAGCGGCGGACCATATCAATGCCAACGTGCGCCAACAATTGTTGCAAGCGATGTCTAAAAAAGGGGGAATGGTGACGGTTGAACAGGCTGCTCTTCTCGCCTCGCCTGTTGAGAAAGAGACGGCCGTCATTCACGCGGTCGGCACACACAGCGCCAACGGCAATGCGCCTGTTTCGTTCGTTCAGCCGATTTGGATGGCAAGCCTCGCTGCAGCGGCGCTGCTACATTTAGCGATGGATCGACGCGCGTTTGCCCATCGACGCGAGAAGCTAGCTGCACAGGTGATGAAAACGGTTGTTGGGCTGCTGCTGGCGCTGATCGCAGGATTTGGACTTATCGGGATGGCGGATGCGATCGGATTTCATATCCCTTCATTTATAGATATGGCGCTGTTTGTTTCCCTTGCCTTTTTTAGCTTTTTTGCCATTGAAAGCGCCGTGTTCGCTTGGATTGGGTTAAAAGGGATCCTGATTTTTATTCTTCTTTTGTTCTTCGGCGCTCCACTGCTTCCCATGGCGCCGGAATTGATGACATCATTTTACCGCGATTGGGTTTATTCATGGCTGCCGCAGCGCTTCATGGTCGAGGGGCTTCGGGAACTCTTTTTCTTTGATCCGACATTTCAATGGAACGAACCCGTTTCCGTCTTATGTTGGCTGGCGTTTGTCGGGGTTGTTCTCGTCATCGTTTCGGCATTCAAGAAACGTATGGTTCAGGAATCGGAGGAATCCGGCAAACTGGTGACGTCATGATGAGGTGTAAAGGGGGAATGAACAATGCGCACTCATCCACCTATTCAAGTCGAGCGTGTTTCCAAGCGGTTTGGAAAAAAAGTAGTCATCGACGATGTGTCGTTGGAAGTCCAGACGGGGGAAATATTCGGCCTGCTCGGCCCGTCGGGGGCGGGCAAGACGACGTTGGTGCGCATGATCGCCGGCATTGATCAAGCGAGTGAATTCGGCGCTGGGAAATGGGCGTTGGCTACATGATCGGGTTCGGATTGTTTACCACGATTCAAGCGAGCTTAATTTCATGGTTTGCCATTGATGTGTTGGACATGATGATGGAAGGTTCGTTTTGGTATGTGCTGCTCATTACGTTTTTGCTGGCGATGACAGCGCTGGCGCTTGGGATGCTGCTGTCGGCGTTCGCCAACAACGAGCTGCAAATGGTGCAGTTTATCCCGCTTGTCGTCGTGCCGCAAGTGTTTTTCTCCGGCTTGTTCAATCTTGACACGATGGAAGAATGGCTTCGCTCGCTGAGCGTCATCATGCCGCTCACCTACGGGGCGGATGCGCTGCGCGATATTATGGTGCGGGGAGAGGGCTTTGGCGCCATCGCCGTGGATGTGTACGGTGTGAGTAAAATATTTGTCAAAGTCTTGACTGACTCATGTGTACGTGCTGCTTGGCTTTACGTTGCTGTTTATGCTATTAAATGTAGTAGCGCTGAAAAAATACCGCAAGCTGTAAGGAGTAGAGTCATGAGTGAGCATCCATGGATTCAAGAGCTGCTGCAAATCGGCGGCAAGGAAGAGCAGTTCAGTGAAAAGCAGCTGAAAATTTTGGAAGCCGCAGTGGAAATGTTTGCCGAAAAAGGCTATGCGGCGACTTCCACGAGTGAAATCGCCAAAAAGGCCGGGGTGGCGGAAGGCACGATCTTCCGCCACTATAAGACGAAAAAAGACTTATTGTTGGCGATCGTCACGCCGACATTGTTTCAGTCCGTCGCCCCGTTTTTGGCGAAAGAGTTTGTCCGTGAAGTGTTTGACAACGAATATGAGACGTACGAACAGTTTTTGCGCGCGGTGTTTTCCAATCGCTACGCCTTTGTGAAAAAGTATTTGCCAGCGATTCGCGTGCTTTGGCAGGAGGTTGCCTTTCATTCCGAGATTAAACAGTGCTTTCAACGCGTGTTTACCGAGCACGTGTATCCAAAATTCGCCCGCATTGTCCGCCATTTTCAAGAAAAAGGTGAGTTGGCCGAGCTGCCGGTCGATTCCGTCATCCGCCTGACGATCACATCGCTCGCCGGCTTTTTGGCCGCCCGCTTTCTCCTTTTGCCTGACCACCATTGGGACGATGAGGCGGAGATGGAGCGGACGATTCACGTGTTGATGAACGGTCTGCGGCGCTAACCGGCCGGCTTCCGCACTGAAGCCGGCCTAGCTGTTTTTCTTAGCATAATCGAGGATGGCTTTCGTAAATTGTTTGAAATCATCAAGATGGTGTTCGACGATGGCTTGCAAGATGCCAAGGTTCAGTTGTTGATAGTCGTGAACGGCGATGTTGCGGAATCCGACCATCGCCTTCATCTTTTTGCTTATGGAAGGGGAGATGACCCCATGTTCTTCGAGGAGAGCGAATGCATCGCGGCTATGCTGCGGCAATCCGAATTTCTGCTCGGCCACAATATGCATGGCCAAATCGATGCATGCCTCGCACGCCCGCTGTAAATTCAGAACGATCGAATCTTGTTTTGTGTAATTTTGTAAATTTTTTGGATCGCCGTTATATTCTTCACGAATTCGTTTCAGGCAGCGTTCGATCACGCTGATCTTGTTTAAAATGACATCACTTTTCATATATGCTCCCGCTTTCCGTAATTTGTTTTAACACCGGTGCTCTCTCTTCGTTTAGTTTCACATACATTTTCAATGTTTTCATTTCGAACTCAGCCCGTTTCCGCTCGTCGCGGCAATCAATGGCTTTTCCCGTCGAGACGACTTGCGCTTGAAACACGGTGCTGGCTTGGCGCAAATCGACAAGATCGACATCTCGCCCTAACTTGTCAGCCAACTCCCCGGCGAGCCGAAACAGCTCATACGGATCATGCGGTTCGCCGTCGCTGACAAAGGCGATGTCGACATCGCTGTCTGGGCGCAGCGTCCCACGGGCGGCTGAACCGAACAGGTAGATGACGAACGGGTGAAGAGCCGGGCGGAGCGTCTGAATGATGATCGTCTCCATTTCGTTTGGCAATCGCGATGCCCCCTTGCGTTTTTCTTCATTATAGCAAAATCTTATTGTTCTTGGCGAAAAGATGGAAAAAGAAAAAGGGATGGCGATGATGCGCCAATCCCTCTGAGCGAAAGAAGCAGGGGCTGATTGATTCATTTCCTCCTTACATACAAACTTCGGGGCGGCTCTTTTTGCTGCTCTTCCCTAAAACACTTCCTCACCCCGAAAACGGGATGGGGCGATGTTCGAGTCATTCGGGTGATGGATGATATAGGTGTGCGCGTTGGTCGTTAAGCCACAATTAGGCGATTTCCGCCACAATGGCATTGTCCTTGACATCGATACGGATCGCACGCACCGATTGATCCGCGTCAAGCAGGCAGTCGGCGATGTTGTCTTCGACTTGCTCTTGGATGACGCGGCGGAGCGGGCGGGCGCCGAAGGCCGGATGGTAGCCGAGTTCGGCCAGTTTTTCTTTCGCCGCTTCGGTCACCTCGAGTTCAATGCCTTGTTCGCGCATCGCCGCTTTGACATCGGCGAGCATCAGGTCGACGATCTCAAGCAAGTGCGCTTTTTCGAGCGGCTTAAACTCGATGATGGCGTCGAAGCGGTTCAAAAATTCCGGCTTGAAGTAGGCACTGAGCGAGTCAAGGACGCTTGTTTGTCTGTTGCCCTCTTTTT
>NZ_LDPD01000012.1:86269-92723 GCF_001026865.1 Geobacillus sp. ZGt-1
GGTCACACCGGCGTTGCTTGTCGCGATGATGACGGTGTCTTTGAAGCTGACGGTGCGGCCTTGGCTGTCGGTTAAGCGGCCGTCTTCCAAAATTTGCAGGAAGATGTGCTGTACATCCGGGTGCGCTTTTTCAATCTCGTCGAGCAAGATGATGCTGTACGGATTGCGGCGCACTTTTTCTGTCAGCTGGCCGGCTTCTTCAAAGCCGACATAGCCCGGCGGCGAACCGATCAGCTTCGAGACCGAATGTTTCTCCATGTATTCGCTCATATCGAGGCGAATCATGGCGTCTTTTGTGCCAAACAGCTCTTCAGCGAGCGTTTTGGCGAGCTCCGTTTTCCCGACGCCGGTCGGGCCGACAAACAAGAACGAACCGATCGGGCGGTGTTTCGCTTTCAAGCCGGCGCGGCTGCGGCGGATCGCCTTGGCGACTTTTTTCACCGCTTCCGCTTGGCCGATCACTTTTTTCGCCAAGTTTTCTTCGAGATGTTTCATTTTTTCTTTTTCATCGGCTTGCAGTTTGCCGACCGGGATGCCGGTTTTCTCGGCAATGATTTGCTCGATGTCCGCCACATCGACTGTTGGGCGTTCTTGGGTGACGCCTTGCTCGAGTTGTTTCTCAAGCTTCAGCTCTTCAGCGCGCAGTTTCGCCGCCAGTTCATAGTTTTCCTCTTTCGCCGCTTGTTCTTTTTCTTTCGCGATTTGGATCAATCGCTCTTGCAGTTGCTTTTCATCGGTCGGGCCGAGGCGCAAGTTCGCTTTCGAGCCGGCCTCATCCAACAAGTCGATCGCCTTGTCCGGGAGGAAGCGGTCTTGAATGTAGCGGTGCGACAATTTCACGCACGCTTCGATCGCCTCGTCCGTATAGCGGACATGATGGAATTGTTCATATTTTGGCTGAATGCCTTTTAAGATGGCGATCGCTTCCTCAACGGTCGGCTCGTGGACGATGACCGGTTGGAAGCGGCGCTCAAGAGCCGCGTCTTTTTCAATTTGCCGGTATTCTTTGAGTGTCGTCGCCCCAACGACTTGCAGTTCCCCGCGGGCGAGCGCCGGTTTTAAAATATTGCCGGCGTCCATCGAGCCTTCAGCGGCGCCAGCGCCGACGAGCAGGTGGATTTCGTCAATGAACAAGATGATGTTTTTCCGCTCTTGCAATTCGGCGATGAGCCGTTTCATCCGCTCTTCAAACTGGCCGCGGATGCCGGTGTTGGCAACAAGCGAAGCGACGTCAAGCAAGTACACTTCTTTGTTCAACAGTTTTTCTGGCACTTGCCCTTCGGCGATTTTCAGCGCGAGCCCTTCAACGATGGCTGTTTTCCCGACACCCGGCTCCCCGATCAACACCGGGTTGTTTTTGTTGCGGCGGTTTAAAATTTCGATCACGCGGGCGATTTCTTTGTCGCGGCCGATGACCGGATCGATCAAGCCCGCTTTCGCCATTTGCGTCAAGTTGCGGCCGAATTGATCCAAAAATCCACCGCCATGGCTTTGCGGGCGCTTCGCCATCGTTTTCGGCGCGCTCATTCCGGCGTTGGCGGCTGTGAACGGGCTAGTAAAGAAGTCATCAAAGGAAAACGGTGAAAAGCCGAAGTTCATCGGAATGGACAGTTGTTGTTTTTGCTTTTCATAGCATTCATGGCACAGGTGAAGTTGTTGTTTTTCCCCGTTCCATTGCAAGTTGACAAACACTGTTGCTTCACGTTGTTGGCATGCTTGGCATAGCATGAGACATACCCCCTTTTCTCTTATTCGGGATTTGACTTTGACTTTCTTTGACTTTCTGACTTTATTATACTTTGACCTTTTTTGACTTTCAAGTGTTTTGTACAAAAAAATTGTGATAACGATGAAATGTTTTTGAAAAAATGGTGAATACTAATGTAGGTGCGGCAAAGCTATGATAAAGTGAAAAACAGAAAAAGAGGCGGAAAAGACTCCGTCTTTGGTGCTGACGATGATCATGAATTTGAAGGAAAAAGGAGAAAGGTGAAGATGAGAAGACATGTTGGTTTCGCGTTTGCTGTTGTACTTTTGGGGATGATGATCATGGCTGCTTGTACAAATCACAACAAGCAAGCCGAGACGCCGGCCGTGCTTGAAGTGAAAATGGATGTTCCGGATCACATCGATTTGAACAAACCGACCAAGCTCGCCTGCGTCGTGACGTACGGCGGTGAAAAAGTGGACGATGCGAGCGAAGTCAAGTTTGAAGTATGGAAACACGGAAGCAGCGAGCGGGAAATGCTTGAAGCGAAGCATGACGGCGATGGCCGCTACTCGGTGGAAAAAACATTTACCCAAGCGGGAACATATTCGGTCGTCGCCCATGTGACGGCGCGCGATATGCATAACATGCCGAAAAAAGATATTGTCGCCGGCAACCCGGAACAGGCGGCGACGGCCGACGGTGCGCGCGAAAATTCCCAAGGCAGTGCTGAAGAAAATCATCATGGCGCCGTCGCCATTTCGCTGTCGTCCCGTTCGTTCGAAGCCGGAAAACCGGCGGCATTGACCGTTCACCTCACCAAAGATGGGAAGCCGTTTACGAACGCCACCGTTCGCTTTGAGATTTGGCAGGCGGACAATAAGCATGAATTTGTGGATGCAGATGAAAAAGGAAACGGCGAATACGAAGCAATGGCCACGTTTGCCAACAAAGGAACGTATTCGGTGAAAGTGCACGTCGAAGGAAGCGGCGGGCTGCACGAACATCAAGTCGAACAAGTGACGGTTCAGTAACGAAGGATGCCGAGGGAGGCATCCTTTTTTTCTACTCGTCTTTCTTGTCCGCTGCGGACATATATATGGAAGTAAAGCAACGGACAAGGAGAAGGAGAGGGCAGTCAGTGAAGAAGAAAGCGGAATGGTCGGAAGNATGGCAAATCGCCGCTGTTTACGTCGGCACGGTGATTGGAGCGGGATTTGCGACTGGCAGGGAAATTATTGAATTTTTTACCCGCTACGGAATGGCTGGGACGATCGGGGTGGCGGTCAGCGGCGTTTTGTTCACATGGGGCGGCGCGCGCCTAATGGTGATGGCGCGCCGCATTGGAGCCGCGTCCTATGATGAATTGAATCGCTATTTGTTCGGAAGAATGTTGAGTCCGTTTGTGACGCTTGTGATGACGGCGATGATCGCGGGGGTGACGGCGGTGATGATCGCCGGGGCGGGTGCCGTGTTTGAAGAGCAGCTCGGCTGGACACGGCAGGCAGGCGTCGCGCTGACGCTCGGGTTGGCGCTTCTTGTCATGTTGTTTGACCGCAAAGGGCTGTTTGGCGTCAACGTGTTTGTCGCGCCGATGATGGTGCTGTTCAGCGCCATCGCCTTTGTGAAAACAATCGTGGCTGGCGATTTGTGCCGTCCGGACATGGCTGCGGTGGACTATTCCCTCAAGGCGATGTTGTCCCCGTTTTCCTATGCGGCCTTTAACTTGGCGATGGCCCAAGCGGTGCTTGTCCCCATCGCCCGCGAAGCGACCGATGAGCGAGCGGTGAGGCGCGGAGCGATGTTAGGCGGAATGGTGTTGACGGTTTTGCTGCTGTTGAACCATATGGTGCTGCTGTCGTTTCCACACAAGGACGATTATGATATTCCAATGGCCGAAGTCGTTCATACGTTTTTTACTGTGTTGTATTGGCTTTATGTCGTCGTCATTTACGGAGAAATTTTTACATCGGTCATCGGCGGCATGTTTGGACTTGCACGCCAAGTGCGCGTTTGGGCGCCGCTTGGCGGGAAATGGCTGGGCGTGCTGCTCGTTTTGCTGTTTGCGGCGGTCAGCCCGTTTCATTACGGGGAGCTGCTGTCATTCATCTATCCGCTGTTTGGTTATATGAGTCTTGTGCTGTTGTGGCTTCTTTGGCGCCGGCAGCTGCCGCGCCGGTAAATGAGCCCTTTCGTTCCCCAAAGTTTTTTGGTGAAGGGGGACGAAAGGGCTTCGTTTCGTTATGAGTGGAAGCGGGCGATCATTTTTTCTAAATCGCGCGCTGCTGCAGCCAACGTGTCGGCTTCCCGCGCCAACTGGTGAAGGGCGAGCGTCTGTTGCTCAAGCCCCGCCGCCGTTTCTTGCACCATATTTGAAAAATCGGCGGCGACGGTGCGTACGTCTTCCATCAGTCCGCCGAGCTGCTCGCCATCGGCGGTGATGGCGTTAACATACGCTTCGTTTTGCTGAAGCAAGTCGTTCAGTTGGGCGAACATGCCTTGAAACGATGTGAACGTTTCCCCTGTTTTCCAAAGAGAGTCTTTCGTTGTTTCAACGCGGAGGCCGCTTCCTTGTACAGCTTGCACCGTTTCTTTGAGCGCGTTCGTCATGGCGTCGAGCGAAGCAAAAATTTCAGCGGCGAACGCGTTTGTATCTTCAGCGAGCTTTCGGACTTCTTCGGCGACGATCGAAAAACCGCGGCCCGCTTCACCGGCCCGCGCCGCTTCGATCGAGGCGTTTAGGGCGAGCAAGTTCGTTTGTTTGGCGATCGTGCGAATGGCGGCGATCATCTCATGAACGCGCGCTGCTTCATTGGCTGCTTTGTCGATGAGGGCAGTCATTTCGCCGATGCCGCGCTGCATCGCGTCCATGTTTGTTTTCGTTTCCTCAATGAGGCGGATGCCTTCTGCTGCTGACGACCAAGCGTCGCCCGCTTGCCGTACGACGCGTTCAACGGCGGCCCGCATGAGTTGCACGCGTTCCACCATCTGCCCGATGACGTCACCCGCTTGTTCGACAGCGGTCGTTTGTTGTTTCGCCCCTTCGCGGAACGTTTCAACAGCAGCGGCGATTTCGTCAAACGATTCAGAGAGGCGGCGCATTTCCATTTGTTGCTCATGGCTGACATCATGCACCGTTTTGGCCGCTTTGCCAAGCTCATTGATGATCGTGCGGATGCCGAGAATCATTTTGTTGATTTCGTAGGCGATTTGATGAAATTCATCCCGTTTTCCCGTCGTTTTCACTTCTGTCCGCAATTGACCCGAGGAGACAGTGCGGGTGACGCTGTACCAATGGCGAAGCTGGGCGGCAATGGCCCGATGCCAGGCGGCGCCAAGCCCAAGCCCAACCGCAGCGGCGCACAGCGCGGCCAAAACGGGCGGCGCCCCTGCGATGGAAGCGGCCAGCCCAACGGCTGCGGGCGCGATGGCGATGCTTGCTAACGCCCATTGCAAATACGGACGGTGCATGAGCCGCCCCATCCGCAAATTGATCCGCCTTCCGCCCGGCTCCGTCCAAAGCGGGCAGCTGGCGTCAATCAACACTTCGCCTGTATCGCGTTCGTACACTTGCAAGAGCGGCTCGTTCGTGCGGGCGGCAGCCAGCCCGACCGGGTCGGCAAACACCCTTCCCTCGCGGAGGCGGTTCGTATGAACGAGTCCGTATCCGTTTTCATCGACAAGAACAAAATATTCATCATGGCCAAGCTGTTCATCCAACAAGGCGCGGATGCGGTCGAGCTGCTCTTCAAGCGGGCGCGTTCGGTCGATGGACCGCCGCAGTGCTTCCGCCGTTGCTGTTACTTTTTTTAACGCCTGTTTTGCCCGGCGCCGTTTCGTCAATTTGTTCATAGACGATTCTCCTTTTTTTATTTGTCTATTTTCAATAATATATAGAAGATTTTGTCGAATCAATAGGATGAAAGGGGGATGCATAAAAATATCGATCGATTGGAAGACTATGCCGTAAACGGAAAGGCGAGGGGATCATCGTGGGTTGGTTCTCGTTTTGGAAGAAAAAGAAAAAGCGCCCCGCACAGAGGAATCTTTCGCAACTTTGGGAAAAGCTTCGGCAATCGAGCGATTTTGTCGAAGTGTCGTTTGTTGTCGGAGGCAAGGAGCTGTCGATTTACTATTTCGATTCGCTCGTTGATCCGCAAGTGCTGCAAGAGCGGATTTTTTGCCATTTGCAAAACGACATTCCCCAGCATCCGAACGTCCGATTGGAAGACTTGCAGCAAATCGTGCCGATTCAGCGCATTGAAGTGAGCGAAGACACGGCGCTGATTGAAGAGAAGGTGCTGAAAGGGTTTGTCGCTGTTACATTCCGCGAGCAACCGAACAAAGCGGCGCTCATGGGCGCCGCGGCTGAAAATTTGGGGCTTCGGGAAAACAATGATTCGGAAAACGAATTCAGCGTCGTTGGGCCCAAAGTCGGATTTGTGGAAAATGTCGGCGTCAACTTGCATCTCATCCGCCGGCAAGTGGTGACGCCAAATCTTGTGTTTCGGGAAATGTCGATCGGTTCGATGTCGAAAACGAAAGTGATCATCGCCTACATCGACGGTGTCGTTAATCCGGAAGTCATTCAAACGGTGACGCAGCGGCTTGAGTCCATTCATTTTGACGTCGTGTTTGACAACGCTATTTTGGATCAGCTGCTCGCGGACAATTCGCGGACACCGTTTCCTCTTTTTATCTCGACCGAGCGGATCGACCGGGCCATTTATGCGCTTGTGTCGGGGC
>NZ_LDPD01000012.1:92764-108000 GCF_001026865.1 Geobacillus sp. ZGt-1
GGCCCCGCCGCTCTTTTCGATTTTTTTACGTCGCCGGAAGACTATTATTTGCCATGGGTGCTCGCCACGTTTTTCCGGCTCATCCGGTTTTTCGGCGTTGCGTTCTCGGTGTTAGCGTCGCCGATTTATGTGGCGGTGCTGACGTATCATTATGAAATGATTCCCGAAGACTTGCTCGGCCCGATCATTTATTCCCGCTCGAACGTGCCATTTCCGCCGATGCTCGAGGTGCTGTTTTTGGAAATTACGATTGAGCTGTTGCGCGAGGCCGGGGCGCGGCTGCCGACGAAAGTCGCACAAACGCTCGGAATTGTCGGTGGGATTGTCATCGGGCAAGCAACCGTTGATGCCGGGCTGACGAGTACGATTTTGTTGATTGTCGTCGCGTTGGCGGCGCTCGCTTCGTTTACAACGCCGATTTTCAAAATGTCCAACACGATTCGGTTCATTCGGTTTCCGTTTATTTTGTTTGCTGCATGTTGGGGCGGGATCGGCATCATCTTTGCTGTCTGTGGACTGCTCATTCATTTAGGGCGGCTGCAGTCGTTTGGTTATCCGTATTTGCTGCCGTTTTATCCATTTCGTGTTCGCAGCTTCCGCGATACATTCATTCGTTCGCCATACAGTGAAACGGCGGAGCGGCCGATGTTTCTTCGTCCGCGGTCGCGGTTTCGTTACGATCCGAATGCGGCGAAGCAAAAACGCGATATTGATGAGTAAGGGGGATCATGATGAGGCGTGGGCTCGCATGGGTCGGTGCGCTGCTGTTGCTTGGCGGCTGCGTCAGTTCGCGGCCGATTGACGAAATTCAAATTATTCAACAGATGGGGTATGATTTCGAGAACGGCCGCTACACGGGCACTGCGGTGTACCCGACGTTCAAGCAAGGGCCGATGACAAAGCCGAATATGCTGACGACGACGTCGCCGACGGTCTACGACTTGATTCCGCGCCTGTCATCGAAATCCGCGCTGCCGGTTGAGGAAGGGCAGCTGCGCTTGATTTTGTTCGGCAAGGAGTTTGCTCGGCGGGGGGTGACGCAAATTACGCACAGCCTCGCGCGCAACAACAAAGTCGGCAGCCATTTGCTGCTTGGCGTGGCGGAAGAAAGCGCGAAGGAGCTGCTGAAAATCACGGCGAAAACGACGCTGAGCGATACGTTGTATTTGCCGAATCTTGTGGAGCAGAACGAGCAGTCGATGAACTTGCCGAAAACGAATTTGCACTTGTTTTTGTATCGCTATTTTTCCCCGGGGAGCGACCCTTTTTTGCCGTATTTTGAGAAAAAAGGAGATTTCGTCAAGCTTGAAGGGGTCGCGTTGTTTCGCGATGACCAATATGTCGGGCATGTAAGTTTGCGTGATTCGTTTTTAATGAAAATTTTGCTCGGGGAAACGAAAAACGGCGTCTACCAGCTGAAGGTTGGGAATCGCGGAAAACAGGGGGAGGATCGGGTGATGCTGCAAAACTTATGGGCGAAGCCGAAATATGAATGGAAGCGTGATGGAAGACGCCATGTGCTTGACGTGTTCGTCCATATCCATGCGTCGGTGAGGGATTACCCGTCATGGCTCGATCAGCCGGGAGGTGATTTGTTTGCTGATGTGAAGAAAAAGATGCAAAACGAATTGGAGCATAATATGCGCCGGTTATTCCACTATTTTCAGAAAAAACGGATTGACCCGCTCGGCATTGGCGATTTTGTTCGCAGCGTGACAAGACATTGGGATTCCGACGCGTTTTACCGCGAATACCCGGATCTAGACATCCGCCCGCACGTCACGGTGGATATCGTCCATACCGGCATTGGCGAATAAGACGGGGAACATGAGGAGGGATTAGGATGAAGCAGGCCATTCAGGAACGGTTTCTCATCTCCCCGTTTCTTGTGTTTTTTGTCATTCACGCTACGCAAGTTGGGGTCGGGGCACTCAATTTTCAGCGTCCTCTGATGAAAGAGGCGGGGCAGGATGCCTGGATGGCAGTCTTAATGGCCGGGCTGTCGGCGCACGTGTTGATTTGGCTCATGTATCGGCTGCTGTCGCATTTGCCATCAGGCGGAGACCTCGTGTCGCTTCATGAACAGTACTTCGGGCGGTGGATCGGCGGGGTGCTGAGCCTTGGACTTCTTTTTTACTACGCGTTGGCGGCGTTTATGGTGCTTCAATCATACATTGAAATCATTAAAGTATGGGTGTTCCCGTTGATTGGGGTGTGGCAGTTCAGCCTTATGTTTTTGCTGATGACGTATTACGCCGTCTCCGGCGGGTTTCGCGTCGTTGTCGGCTTATGCGTTTGGGGGGTGGTGATTCCGCTGTTGACGATTTTTCCGATGGTTTTCTTTCCGCTTGAGTATGCTCAATACCGGAACTTATTGCCGGTGTTCGACCATTCGTTTGGGCAATTGGCAAAAGCATCGAAAGAGATGGTGCTGCAATATTTAGGGTTTGAAATGCTGCTTATGTATTACCCGTTTTTAAAACAGGCTCCGTCCTCGCAAAAGTGGGCGCATGCGGCCAACGCGTTTACGATGTTCATTTATTTTGTTTTGATCCTCATTTCCATCGTGTTTTATAACAAAGAGCAAATCCAGCATATTACATGGCCGACGCTGACGCTGGCCAAAATTCCGGAAGTGCCGTTTATCGAGCGGATGGAGTATATTGTCATCTCGATTTATGTGCTCGTTGTGTTACCGATCATCGCGGTCTCTATTTGGGCGGCGACGCGCGTGATCAAACAGCTGTTTGCTGTTCAGCAGCGCCGTTCGCTTCCAGTGTTGCTCGCTTGCTTGTTTGTCGGGACGCTGTTTTTCCAAGAGAAGACAGACATTGAGCAGTTGATGCAATGGACAGCGAAGGCAGGGTTTTATCTTGTCGCGGTGTATGTTCCGCTCCTGTATGTGTACGTATGGATGGCGGAAAAAGTGAAAAAGGCGCTACAACAAAAGCCATAAGTATGGTATAGTAAATAAAGAAAACAGAAGAATCACAATTCCGTACGCTTGTACGGGAGAGGTTTCTAGCAAAACCCTCTATAAAAAACTAGGGACGGCTGTATCCTAGGGGTATGGCCTTTTTTGTTTTGGAAACCTCTTCTTCTGCTGATTCAGAAGGAGGTTGATCATGATGAAGATGAATGAAGAAAAGGCGGTCGTCGTCTTTAGCGGCGGCCAAGACAGCACGACGTGTTTGTTTTGGGCGAAAAAACAGTTTGGTGAAGTGGAAGCGGTGACGTTTGACTACGGCCAGCGCCATCGCCGGGAAATTGACGTCGCTCAAGCGATCGCTGACGAGCTTGGCGTCCGCCATACAGTGCTTGATTTGTCGCTTCTCGGGCAGTTGGCGCCGAACGCCTTGACGCGGCGCGACATTGCCATTGAACAAAAGAAAGGCGAGCTGCCGACGACGTTTGTGGACGGACGCAATTTATTGTTTTTATCATTCGCTGCCGTGTTCGCCAAACAGCGGGGCGCGCGCCATATTGTGACTGGAGTGTGCGAAACAGATTTCAGCGGCTATCCGGACTGCCGCGATGTGTTTATCAAATCATTGAACGTCACGCTGAATTTAGCGATGGATTACGAATTTGTCATTCATACGCCGCTCATGTGGCTGACGAAAGCGGAGACGTGGAAGCTCGCTGATGAGCTCGGGGCGCTCGAGTTCATTCGCACGAAGACGCTGACGTGCTATAACGGCATCATCGCCGACGGCTGCGGCGAATGCCCAGCATGTGCGCTGCGCAAGCGCGGGTTGGATGAATATTTGCGGGAAAAAGCGGAGGTGGAGTCGCGATGATGCATCAGCTCTATCCGCAGGTGGCGCATCATTACCGCTATGAGTTGAACAAAGATATGCACATCGCCGCCGCCCATTTCATCCCGCACGAAGCGGCCGGGAGTTGCGCAAACGTGCACGGCCACACGTACATCGTCAATGTGACGGTCGCCGGCGATGAGCTCGATGAGAGCGGTTTTTTAGTCAATTTTCAAACGTTAAAACAGCTCGTTCATCGCAAGCTGGACCATACGCTGCTCAACGACCATAGCGATTGGTTTGACGGTCATGACCCGAATCGGTTTCCGACGTCGGAAGTGGTGGCGCGCACGATTTATGAAACGATTCAGCGCTATTTGGATACGCTGCCGCACAAGCCGAAATGTTTGCAAGTGTTTGTCCGCGAAACGCCGACAAGTTATGTCGTCTACCGTCCGAAAGCGGGGGAGCGGTAATGGCGCGCACGATTCCGGTGTTGGAGATTTTTGGTCCGACCATCCAAGGAGAGGGAATGGTGATCGGCCAAAAGACGATGTTCGTCCGCACAGCCGGCTGCGACTACCGCTGCCGCTGGTGCGATTCGGCGTTTACGTGGGACGGATCAGCAAAAGACGAGATCGAGCAGCTGACGGCAGACGAAATTTGGCGGCGGCTTGAAGCCATTGGCGGCCGCCGCTTCCGCCACGTGACGATTTCAGGCGGCAACCCGCTTCTGATTGCGGCTCTTGGGGAGCTCATCGCGCTTCTTCATGAAAAAGGGATGCGGGTCGCGGTTGAAACGCAAGGGAGCCGTTGGCAGGATTGGCTGCTTGACATTGACGACGTCACTCTTTCCCCGAAGCCGCCAAGCTCGGGGATGGACACCGACTGGGCGGCGCTCGATCAAATCATTGAACGGTTGCAGGCTGACCAAAGCCGAGTGCGGCGCATCAGCTTGAAAGTCGTCGTCTTTGATGACGCCGATTTGGCGTATGCGAAAGAGGTGCACTGCCGCTACCCAAGTGTTCCGTTTTATTTGCAGGCAGGAAACGCCGATGTGGCCGATTCGGATGTGGATGCACTCCGTGCGAAGCTTTTCAGTCGGTTGGAATGGCTGGTGGAACAAGCCGCCGATTCGGAGGAGCTGGCAGACGTCCACATCCTGCCGCAGCTGCACACGCTTCTTTGGGGAAACAAGCGCGGCGTGTAAAGCGGGGTGCGGCGATTCGCCCGGCAATGAATAATGAGGGAGGAATGAACGAATGGCAGGAAGAAAAGAGGAAGAATTGAAAGACTTGACGCTGCTTGGCAATCAAGGGACAACGTATTCGTTTACGTACAATCCCAATCTGCTTGAAGTGTTTGACAACAAACATCCTGACCGGGATTATTTCGTGAAGTTCAATTGTCCGGAGTTTACGACGTTGTGTCCAAAAACCGGACAACCGGACTTCGCAACGATTTACATCAGCTACATCCCGGACAAAAAATGCGTCGAAAGCAAATCGTTGAAGCTGTATTTGTTCAGCTTCCGCAATCATGGCGACTTTCACGAAGACTGCGTCAACATCATTATGAACGATTTGATTAAAGTTATGGAACCGCGCTATATCGAAGTGTGGGGCAAATTCACCCCGCGCGGCGGCATTTCCATCGATCCGTACTGCAACTGGGGACGCCCGGGGACGAAATACGAAAAAATGGCGGAATACCGGCTGCTCAATCATGACTTGTATCCAGAAAAAGTCGACAACCGCTAGAGATAAAAAAAGAGGTAGTTTTTTCGCTCCAACTCCTATATAATGAACAATGAATGTTTGCCTTGGAGGTTTTGGCGTTGGAGCGAAGAACAGCTCTTTTGCTTGGAGCGAGCGGTTTGGTCGGCGGAGAGTTGCTGAAGCTGTTGCTGCAGTCGGATTTGTACCGCTGTGTGACGATTTTCGTCCGCACTCCGCTGCCGGTGGAACATGAAAAGCTGCAGCAAGTCGTCGTCGATTTTGCGCGGCTTGAATCGTACGAACGATATTTTTATGTGGACGATGTGTTTTGCTGCCTAGGGACGACGCGCAAAAAGGCGAAAACAAAGCAGCAGTTCATTCAAGTCGACTATGAATATACGCTGCGCGCCGCGGCGCTGGCGGAAAAGTGCCGTGCGAAAAGCTTTTTGACCGTCTCTTCGGTCGGCGCCAACCCGTGCTCGCCGTTTTTTTACCAGCGAGTCAAAGGAGAGACGGAAGAGGCGTTGCAGCGGCTTTCCATTCCGTCGCTCCATATTTTTCGTCCGTCGCTGCTTGTCGGCAAGCGCCGGGAGTTCCGCCTTGGCGAAGCGTTAGGCGGGTGGTTGTTATGCCGTCTTCCGTTTTTGTTCGTCGGCAAATGGAAAAAGTATAAGCCGGTTGACGCCCATCAGCTTGCTTTGGCGATGTTTTACCGGGCGGCGTCAGCAACGAGCGGCGTCCATATCTATGAATGTGATGAACTCGCCCGCATTTCGTAAACAAAAAAGAGGCTCTTGGCAGCCTCTTTTTTATTCGATGATCTTATAGTTTTTATGATTGACGACTGTCCGTTCTTGCAAATCGAGTTCACGGTAGTTTTCCATATACGTTAAATCCACGATGACGGAGTTTTCATTCACCTTCTCCACAATGCCGCGCAGCCCATTTTTAAATTCGATAATATCTCCGACTTTCGCTTTTTTGATCATCATCATTCTCCTTTAATCAAAATGATGGACGGACCGCTCAAGCGAACGGCCGCGGGAATCGAGGCTTGCCTGATTCCGTCGCCGCTCCCCGGTCGGCGGGGATTAGGCGCTTTTTTACTAGTGTGCCTTATTTTTATGCGCAAGTAAAGAGATTTATTTCCTAAATATTTAAAAAAGGTGCCCTGAAAAAGAGTTTGGGCACCTTCCTTATGGGTGCATATATGCATCCAATATGCTCAAAAGACCATATATGGCGCCTCGCTTAGGAGAAAACGGTCTTTTAAGGCAGCCTATCCTTCTTTTACTTGGCGAAGACGTGGTTGCCGATGACGACGGTCACTGGACGCGAGCGCAGCCATTTGCTTTTCGCCGTTTTCGGATTATAGAAATAGAGCGAGCCGTTTCCTAAACCGCGAAAAGCAAGTGCTTCTTCAACGGCGCGGTATGATTCACGGTCGGCCGGTTCGTTGATCGATCCGTTTGCGACCGGCGTGAATGCATAATGGCCGCCAGAGCGCTCATAAATGACAGCGCGGATCGTATCCGGAAAATCCGGATGGTCGACGCGGTTGAGCACGACCGTTGCCACGGCCACTTTCCCGGCGTACGGTTCCCCTTTCGCCTCGGCATGGACGAGGCGAGCGAGCAAATCTTTCTCCGCCGCCGTGATGCCGGCATCAGGGATGACGAGTTTTTCACCAGGATATAGCCAATCGCCTTTGCGGTTTGTCTGCTGCAGTTGTTTCAGCGGCACACCGTATTGTTTCGCGATTTTCCAAAGCGTATCGCCGCGCTTGACGGTGTGGATCATCGCCGCATCGGCATGGCCGGCAAAGAAAAATATGCCGCACAACATAGCCGTCACCCATGCTTTTGCTTGTTTCATCCACATCCCTCCTTTTGTCTTGCAAACTCGCTACTAGAGTAACAAGGATCACGCGATGAGTCATTATCGAAATGATGGAAAAAACGCGCGAGGCATTGAAATGACTAGTTTCATAGAGAGGGATGGAAAATTCTCCGCGAGCAAAAACACCCGGCTTCCAGGACGGAAAGCCGGGTGTGAAGCCATGGGAACAGGAGCTTTTAGCTGCGTGGAGCATCCATATAGTGGTAAATAACGTGGCCGCCGCGCTGGGCGATGCCGCGAAATCGTTTGAAGTCGGGCTGTTTGACGAGCACGGCACGAAAAACAGGGAAGTCCTCTTTTTTCACCAACAGTTCGGAGATGATTCCGTTGCGCAATTCATCGATTTGCTTGGCCGCCAGTGCTTCATCCATCGCATGTCCCCCCAAGCGTTGATTCGGCATCGTCACCGTTATTTATCGTATCACAGACGACTGTTGGGTTAAATACCTATATTTTGGCCGGGCAAACACCCTTTGCTTGTTCTGACATACAATATGGGTGGGTACGCGCCCCGAGAATATAAGCAAGAAAGGGAGAGAACAATGAATCATTGGGATCCGTATATGAATGGTCCGTTTTCAACCTCTTCCGGCCATGACAATGAAGCCGGATGGATGGAGAATAACGTGCCGCCGATGGCTCCGCTATCGGCAACGACACCAAATGAAGCGACGCCGACTCAAGTGATGCCGATGGCGTATTATCCGCCGGCAGCGCCTTATGGCTATTGGTGTCCACCGGTTGCGCCGCCAGCGCCGCTTGTCAGTCCGGTCCATCTTGACAGTCCAGACAGTCCGGACAGCTCCGATATGATGCTGCCGGCGCCGCCGCTCGGTTTAGGAGCCGGGCCGAATATGGCCCATGCTTCCGTTTGGCCGATGGGTGGGAAAGAAAACACGCCGCCGATGACGCCTGATGACGCCGCTATTCCGTATGGCATGACGGCCCCGTATGCAGAAAACGTTCCCCCGGCTGGCAGCACGGCTCCCGTGGCCGTTCCTGGCACGCTGTCTGGAATGGCTGCTGGTGCGACACCAGGTTTCGTTCCTGGCGCACATCCGTATGCGCCGCTGTACTATCCACCGATGGCGCCGCAGCTGTATGCCCCGGTGATGCCGTATGGCTATGGCTATCCCGCTGCGCCGCTGCCTCCATATTATGGCGGAGGAACCCCGTATGCGCCTGGCTTTCCAATCTCGTATGGCCCCTATCGGTAAGATGCCAAAAAAGACCGCCGAATGGCGGTCTTTTTTACATCTGGAGCCGAGAAAATCCTCACTTCCATGCGTGAGCGCAAGTGGGGGATGAATCGGTATCTTTCCTCATCCACCTTTCTCTTGCATCAAGAGAACGAAAGGTATAAAATGGTCATGAATAGAACAAACGTTCCTTATCGTAGGAGGGAAGGCCATGCATAAAGCCTACCTCTTTCGGTTGGATCCCATCCGAAAGCAAACGGAGCAAAGGAAGGGAGAAGAGATTGCACATGAGCATAGAACAGAAAACAGCCATTGTCACCGGTGGAGCGAATGGGATCGGCAAGGCGATCGCTAGAGCATTCGCAAAACAGGGAGCGAACGTCGTGATCATCGACCGCGATATTCAAAACGGTGAAGCGTTCGCCGCGCAATTGCAATCGGACGGGTTCGAGGCGATCTTTGTGGCGGCGGATGTGCGGAAGGTGGACGATATTGAACGGTTTGTACAAGAAGCTGCCGGCCGCTTCGGCCGCATTGACTATTTGATCAACAATGCTGGCGTCTCACGCTGGAAGTCGCCGTATGAGCTGACGGTTGAGGAGTGGGATGACGTGCTGTCAACGAATTTGCGCAGCGCTTTTTTTGCTTCTCGAGAAGCAGCTAAATATATGCGCCGCAATGCAAAAGGCGGAGCAATCGTCAACATTGCCTCGACAAGGGCGCTCATGTCCGAGCCGAATTCCGAGGCGTACGCTGCATCGAAAGGCGGCCTTGTCGCTTTGACCCATGCGCTGGCGGTGTCGTTTGCGGATGATCGCATTCGCGTCAATTGCATCAGCCCCGGTTGGATTGAAACGGGCGATTATGGGCAACTGCGAGACATTGACCACCGGCAGCACCCGGCCGGCCGCGTCGGCAAACCGGATGATATCGCCCGCGCTTGTCTGTATTTATGCGATGAGGAAAACGATTTTATCACTGGGGTAAATTTGGTGATCGACGGGGGAATGACCAGGAAAATGATTTATATTGAGTAGGGAGCGGGCGTTTGTTAAAATAAACAAAATGGAGACGGTTTCAAAGGAAAAGGTGGGACGGAAAAATGAAAATCCGCAAAACGCCGGTGATGGACGGACAAGCTCCGGCTAATGTCTACATTTACGAAAATCGAAAAGAAGAATATATCGTGATTGCCATTCCGGCGCTTGAGTGGTCATTTTCGTTCGCCTATGAGGAAGAGGCGGAGGCGGTGGCCGAGCGGCTTGAGGCATCGCTAAAAAAGCGGCTTGACCATGAGCGCGCCGCCCTCTTGGCCGTGCGGTTGCTCGGCTGGGCGCGGGAAATGTAGCCTAGAGGGCGACCGTGGCTGCCGCGACTTTGCATGTTAGGGGTTCGATGACAACGTGGTCAACAAAACAAAAGTAATCGCAGTATATATCATAGGCAGCATTTTATGGATTGTCGCCACCGACACCCTGCTCAATATGCTGTCGATCAGCCGCGATGTATATATGGCGCTTGGCGCCGCCAAAGGGGCCGTGTTTATTTTGCTCTCGGCCATTTTTTTGTACCAGCTGTTAAAAAAGCGCGAGCAGCTGGAAAAGACCGAGGAAAATGAACAGCAGCTGCTTACGCTCATCAATTCGATGCCAGATTTCGTTTGCTTTAAAGACAGCGAGGGGCGATGGCTGCGCGTCAACGATTTTGGCCGGCGGCTGTACCGCCTCGAACAGATCGATTATATCGGGAAGACGGACCGCGAGCTTGGCGAGCTTGTGCCGTTTTTTAAAGAAGCGTTTGCGCAGTGCATTGCATCAGACCGCGAGGCGTGGGAGAGCGGAAAGGTGACGCGCCGCGAGGAGTCGTTTGCGACGCCGGATGGGGAAGTGAAGACGTTTGACGTCATTAAAGTGCCGCTCTTTGACGAAAACGGAGCGCGCAAAGGGTTGTTGACGATCGGCCGCGACATTACCCAGCAAAAGCTTGCCGAGGAGCTGCTCTTGAAAAAAGAAAAGCTGTCCGTCCTTGGCGAGCTGGCCGCCGGCATTGCCCATGAAATCCGCAATCCGCTCACCTCCATGAAAGGATTTATTCAGATGATGCAAGAAACGCGCGAAGTGAATGATCATTATATGCGCATTATGTTAAGTGAACTCGGCCGCATCAACCAAATTGTCAGCGAGCTGCTGGTGCTCGCCAAGCCGCAAAGCCACGATTATCGGCCGTTTTTGCTAGACGAGGCCATTTCGTATGTCATCAGCTTGATTGGCCATGAGGCGACGTTGAACAACGTTTCCATTTCCGTCCATAACACCGCTCCGAAAGCTTGTGTGTACGGCGATCAAAACCAAATTGTTCAAGTGTTGTTGAACGTTATGAAAAATGCCGTCGAAGCGATGCCTGATGGAGGAATTTTATACGTCCACGTTGCGGAAGGGGACGGGAAGATCTATGTCGATGTTGCCGACACCGGCGTCGGCATTTCGAAAGAGCGGCTGCAGAAAATCGGTGAACCGTTTTTCACTTTGAAAGAAAAAGGAATGGGGCTCGGGCTGACGACAAGCATGAAAATCGTTCAAGAACATAAAGGAACGATGCGGATCGAAAGCGAGGTTGGGAAGGGAACGACTGTTCATTTGACGTTTCCGTCCGGCGGCGTCAAAGCCGCAAACGGCCGGCAAAATGCGCTGTCATAACAACAGGCGTCCACGCAGAGCGAGGATGTCTGTTTTTTTTTGGCTAACGTCTCAATCGATGGCTGATAGACAGTCGAGTTGCACGGCGGGCAGAGGCCGATGCTTTGCCGATCACCATAGGCAATGTCGGCACATAGCGGTTTGGAACATGAAACGCTTCTTTGTTTGCCGGCTTGGCCCGGCGCGGCGTCGATAGCGGTAAGACAACTAAGGGAGATGTTTCGTTTTGGCCTGAATTCGGGAAATGATAAAAGTGAAACCTTCCACGCATGATAAACGTAATTCGAAAAAGAGACTTAAAGCGAAGGAGTGTGAAGGGATGTTGATTGCCCAACTGGCGGTCATTTTGTTCGCCGCCAAACTTGCCGGTGATGCGGCCGTGCGCCTTGGCCAGCCCGCCGTGCTCGGCAAGCTGCTCATCGGCATTGTGCTTGGCCCGAGCGTGTTCGGTGTGATCGAGGATACGGATCTTTTGCAGGAGTTAAGTCAAATCGGCGTCATTTTGCTTATGTTTATCGCCGGCCTTGAGACGGATATGGACCAGTTTCGGCGCACTGGAAAAGCTGCTGTGGCGGTCGGAGTGCTTGGCATTCTCGTTCCGCTGCTCGCCGGGTATGCGGCCGGCGCAGCGTTCGGCATGGAAACCGGCACGGCTCTTTTCCTCGGACTTTTGCTGTCCGCAACGAGCGTCAGCATTTCCGTGCAGGCGCTCAAAGAGATGGGACAGCTGCAATCGAAGGAAGGATCAGCGATTCTTGGCGCGGCGGTCATCGACGACGTGCTGGTCGTCATTGCCTTGGCGTTTTTATTAAGCCTAACTGGCGGCGACGTCGAGCTTGGTGCGGTCGTGCTGAAAAAAGCTGTTTTTTTTGCCGTCGCCATTTTGCTCGCTTGGAAAGCCATCCCGCTCGTATTAAAGTGGTTTGCCCCGTTGCGTGTGACAGAGGCGGTTGTCTCGGCCGGGCTGGTCATCTGTTTTGCATTTGCCTATTTTGCTGAGGCGATGGGGGTGGCAGCGATCATCGGCGCCTATATGGCCGGGCTTGGCGCGAGTTTTACGGACTATCGGGAAGAAGTATTTGAGAAAGTGGAAACGATCGCCTATTCTTTGTTTGTCCCTGTCTTTTTTACCTCCATCGGGGTTGCGGCCGACTTTTCCGGCATCGTCGAGCATTGGCCGCTGATTGTCGGTTGGAGTGCGCTCGCGATTTTGACAAAGCTTGTCGGCGCCGCGCTGGGGGCAAAATGGGCCGGATTTTCGTGGGGAAGCTCGCTGGCGGTCGGCGCTGGCATGGTGTCGCGCGGTGAGGTGGCGCTCATCATCGCCGGCATCGGCTTGGAAGCCGGCCTGCTTGATGGGAACATGTTTGCGGTCATGATCATCGTCGTATTGGTAACGACTGTTGTGACGCCGCCGTTATTGAAGATGATTTTCAGCCGTCTTCATCCGGTGCGCCGGACGGCCTAGTCGCCGTCGAAGTGGGCAGCCGGGCCGATGGCCGGCGCTATAGCGGCAAAACAGCGGGGCTGTCCCCAAAAAAGGGCAGCCTCGCTGTCGCTACGAGCGGTTCTTTTTCGCTTGCTTGGCCGTATCCACGCTGTCTTTGGCCATTTCTGCCTCCGCCTTGGAGACGGTCGGGTTGGCTACTTCTTGGCTCACCTTGTTTTGTCTTCCTTTGTTCGACATGCGATCCCCTCCTTTCGGCCAGTTTCGCTCCGCTTGCCGTATGCCCGCAAAATGCTGTTTAGTTCGCTGCTATGTTTCGTCGGAATTTGATGGCGGGCCTGGTCAATAAACACAATATCTGCATGCGGCACATAACGTTGGAACATAGCGATATACGGATGGATGTAACGATCGCGTGCTCCATAAATAAGGAGCACGGGCAAGCGGAGGGAAGACAGTTGTTTTGTGCATCCATAAACAAGCCCAGCCTGGTACATGGCGTTTAAATCCCGTTTATGGGTCAGCCGGGCGTACCGCCGCAACAGCTGCCATTCGCGCCAGTTCGTTTTGTGCCCCCAAGCAAGAGCCGCCGCAAGCAGCGGGATGGCCCCAAGTTTTGCGGCGGAGATGCCGAGCAAAAACTCGCTGAACAAAAGNGGGGTGCACACTTCCGGAAACCCGCCGATCAAAACGAGCTGTTCGACATGCTCGGGATAGCGGAGCGCGAAATCAAGCGCAATGGATCCGCCGTTTGAGTAGCCGCAAATGATGGCGCGCCGAACGCCGAGGGCGCGGAGCAATACGGAAATGTCGTCGGCAAGCAGCGGTACGGTGATCGGTGCATCTGACGAACTGCTTCGCCCGTTTCCACGCATATCATACAAAATAAGGCGAAAATGGCGGGCGAGCGGTTCTTGGCGGCAAAAAACGGCATGCCCCATTCCTGGGGGATGGATGAACAAAAGCGGTGTTCCTTCTCCTTTTTCCTCATAGTAAAGGCGGACTCGTTGGTTGATCGATACGTATGGCATATTCTTTCCTCCCTCCCATTAGTATGTCGAGAAGAGCGGCGTCCCATCCAAAAAACGTCATTGAGAGCGATGGCCCATCCGGTTTATAATGTAGTCTGCATAGACTAGCGGCAGACGATGGGTGCGGAAAGGAGGGAGGCTGATGGAACAGCCGTTTCGCGTCGAAAAAACGCTCAACAACAACGTGTTAATCGCTTCCCATCCGGCATATGGCGAAGTCGTTTTGCTCGGCAAAGGAATCGGCTTCGGCAAAAAACGGGGGGACGAGATTGCCAAGAGCGCTGTGGAAAAATGTTTCGTTCTGAAAAACGAACGCGAACAAGAGCAATACAAAAAGCTGCTTCCGGAATTGAGCGAAGAATTCATCGCCCTCATGAGCGAGGTGGTTCAACATATTCAGCAACGCGTGGGCGCGCCGCTCGACGAGCACATCCATGTGGCGCTGACGGACCATATCGCTTTTACATTAAAGCGGCTTGAACAAGGATTGGATGTCAAAAACCCGTTTTTGGCTGAGACGAAAAGCTTGTATCCGTTGGAATATGAAATTGCCAATGAAGTGGCCCGCATGATTGAACAAAAGCTCGGGATTGTGCTGCCTGAAGGAGAGGCAGGCTTTATTGCCCTTCATATTCATAGCGCGATTTCCAAGCAAAGCGTGTCGGAAGCGAATCGATATTCCCAGCTCATTGCTGATCTTGTCAAGATCGTCGAGCAACAGCTTGGCGTTGACATCGACCGCGAGAGCGTTCATTATTTGCGGTTTGTCCGTCACTTGCGCTATGCGATTGAGCGGATGAAAAAAGGCGAAAAAGTCGAAGAACCAAAAAATTTGTCGAAAATCTTGAAGGAAGCGTATCCATTATGCTATAATCTAGCATGGAAGTTGGTCAAAGTCATGCAGCAAACGCTTCATCTGCCGGCGGACGATGCCGAGGCGGTCTATTTGACGTTGCATTTGCAACGGCTGGCGGAGAAAAAGAACAATACAACTGCATAGGTTGTCTCGCTTTACGTGTTACTGACTCGATCAGGCATGAGTAAAGAGGGCAAATAAGGCGGCAACAGCTGCGAATTCATCTTTGCGCTGTTGTAAGCGTTCTTTTTGTCTCTCTTTAGTCATGCCTTTTTTATTGCGCCGGCTCCCTCGGAAACGCCCGCTTCATTTTCGGTACATGAATCGGCTGTTTGCTGTAAAACTTAAGAAAAGGAAACTAAAGGAGGTTATGAAGATGAAGCGAGCGTTTGGCACGCTGCAAAAGGTCGGGAAAGCGCTCATGTTGCCGGTGGCGATTTTGCCGGCGGCCGGGATTTTGTTGGCGCTTGGCAATGCGTTGAAAAACCCGGCGCTCACGGATAAAATTCCCGCATTAAAAGCCGATTGGGTCGTGCTCGTCTCCAACGTGATGGAGCAAGCAGGCGGCATCGTCTTCTCCAACTTGTCGCTCTTGTTTGCGGTTGGTGTGGCGATCGGCCTTGCCGGCGGGG
>NZ_LDPD01000012.1:108017-109252 GCF_001026865.1 Geobacillus sp. ZGt-1
GCGGCGATCATCGGCTACTTGATTATGAATGTGACGATGAGCGTCATCTTGGGCGTGACTTCCGATATGATCGGCGCCGACCCGTCGTACGCCAACATTCTCNGCATCCCGACGTTGCAAACCGGCGTCTTTGGGGGGATTATCGTCGGGATTTTGGCAGCGTACATGTACAACAAATACTTCAATATCGAACTTCCGCAATATCTCGGCTTTTTCGCCGGCAAGCGGTTCGTGCCGATCGTGACGGCGGCGTCCGCAGTCGTGCTTGGCATTCTCATGACATTCGTNTGGCCGCCGATTCAGCACGGGCTCAATGCGTTTTCGCACAATATGATCGATGCGAACAAAACGTTGGCCGCGTTCATTTTCGGCGTCATCGAACGGGCGCTCATTCCGTTTGGTTTGCATCATATTTTCTATGCACCGTTTTGGTTTGAATTTGGCGAGTACGTCAATAAAGCCGGGCAAGTGGTCCATGGCGATCAAAAAATCTTTTTCGAGCAGCTGAAAGACGGCGTGGAACTGACGGCCGGCACGTTCATGACCGGGAAATTCCCGTTTATGATGTTCGGTCTCCCGGCAGCGGCGCTCGCGATCTACCACGAAGCGCGACCGGAAAACAAAAAAGTCGTTGCCGGCATCATGGGGTCGGCCGCGTTGACATCGTTTTTGACCGGGATTACCGAACCGATCGAATTTTCGTTCTTGTTCGTCGCCCCGGCGCTGTTTGCCATTCACTGCGTCTTTGCCGGCTTGTCGTTTATGATCATGCACCTGTTGAACGTCAAAATCGGGATGACCTTCTCCGGCGGGGTCATTGACTTCTTGCTGTTTGGCGTTCTGCCAAACCGGACGGCATGGTGGCTTGTCATTCCGGTCGGCTTGGCGTTTGCCGTGATTTATTATTTCGGATTCCGCTTTGCGATCCGCAAATGGGATTTGGCGACGCCGGGCCGGGAAAAAACGGTCGAGGAAGCACCGAAAGCCGAGGCAGCCGCCGCTGGCGATCTGCCGTACGAAGTGCTCGCCGCCCTTGGCGGAAAGGAAAACATTGAACATTTGGACGCATGCATTACGCGTTTGCGCGTTTCGGTCCATGATATCGGCCGGGTCGATAAAGACCGGTTGAAAGCGCTCGGCGCCGCCGGGGTGCTTGAAGTCGGCAACAACGTGCAAGCGATTTTCGGTCCGAAATCGGATATGTTAAAAGGGCAAATTCAAGACATCATGCAAGG
>NZ_LDPD01000012.1:111144-114284 GCF_001026865.1 Geobacillus sp. ZGt-1
CGGCCTCGGAAGCCGCGAAGTCCGAAACGATTGCTTCGCCGATGTCAGGAGAGGTCGTTCCGCTCGCTGAAGTGCCTGATCAAGTGTTTTCGCAAAAAATGATGGGCGACGGCTTCGCGGTCATGCCGACGGACGGCACGGTCGTCTCTCCGGTTGATGGCAAAATCATCAACGTATTTCCGACGAAGCACGCCATTGGCATTCAGTCGGCCGGCGGGCATGAAATTTTAATCCACGTCGGCATCGACACAGTGAAGCTGAACGGCCAAGGGTTTGAAGCGCTTGTCAAGGAAGGCGACGAAGTGAAAAAAGGGCAGCCGATTTTGCGCGTCGACCTTGATTATGTAAAACAGAACGCGCCATCGATTGTCACGCCGGTGATTTTCACGAATCTCAAAGCCGGCGAAACGGTTCATGTCAACAAGCAAGGCCCGGTTGCTCGAGGAGAAGACGCTGTTGTTACGCTCAGCTAAACTGCTTATTCGCGGCGGGGCGGGGCCAAGCATTTTCCGTTGCCTCCCCGCCCCTGCATTTGATATGATGGCAAAGAAAAAATTGAAGAAAAGGGGAATGATGGACATGGCAGAAAAAACGTTTAAAGTCGTTTCTGATTCCGGCATCCACGCTCGTCCGGCGACGATTTTGGTGCAAACAGCGAGCAAATTCAACAGCGAAATCCAGCTTGAGCACAACGGCAAAACGGTGAACTTGAAATCGATCATGGGCGTCATGTCGTTAGGAATTCCGAAAGGGGCGACGATCAAAATCACGGCAGAAGGGGCCGATGCGGCAGAAGCAATGGCGGCGTTAACCGATACGTTGGCAAAGGAAGGCCTTGCGGAATAATGGAAAAGACGATTCATGGCATCGCCGCTTCAAGCGGCATCGCCATCGCCAAGGCATACCGCTTGGAGACGCCTCATTTGGCGGCCGAAAAACGGACGGTCGCCGACGTCGAGGCGGAAATTGCGCGGCTTGAGGCGGCGGTCGCGAAAGCGAAAGAAGAGCTGGAAGCCATCAAACAGCATGCCTTGGAAAAGCTTGGCGAAGACAAAGCCGCCATTTTTGCCGCCCACTTGCTTGTGCTTGACGACCCAGAATTGCTGAACCCGATTAAGGAAAAAATCAAAACAGAACAAGTGAATGCGGAATATGCGCTCCATGAAACGACATCGTTTTTCATTTCCATGTTTGAAGGCATGGACAATGAGTATATGAAAGAGCGGGCCGCCGATATCCGCGATGTGACGAAGCGCGTCCTCGCCCATTTGCTTGGTGTGACGATCTCCAATCCGAGCCTCATTTCCGAAGAGGTCGTCATTATCGCTGAGGATTTGACGCCATCCGATACGGCGCAGCTGAACCGCCAATATGTGAAAGGATTTGCCACCGACATCGGCGGGCGAACGTCGCATTCGGCCATTATGGCCCGCTCGCTCGAAATCCCGGCTGTCGTCGGCACGAAGGCAATTACGGCGGAAGTGCAAAACGGAGACATTGTCATCGTCGATGGACTTGACGGTCAAGTCGTCGTCAATCCGTCCCCGGAGCTGCTTGCGCGTTATGAAGAGAAGCGGGCTCGCTATGAGGAGCAAAAAGCGGAATGGGCGAAGCTTGTCGATCAACCGACGGTTACCGCTGATGGCGTGCACGTTGAGCTGGCGGCCAATATCGGCACGCCGGACGATGTGAAAGGAGCGTTAGCCAACGGGGCGGAAGGGATCGGGTTGTATCGCACGGAATTTTTATACATGGGACGATCAGAGCTGCCTACGGAAGACGAACAGTTTGCGGCCTACAAAACGGTGCTTGAAAAGATGGATGGCAAGCCGGTCGTTGTGCGTACGCTTGACATTGGCGGCGACAAAGAGCTCCCGTATTTACACTTGCCAAAAGAGATGAACCCGTTTTTAGGGTTTCGAGCCATTCGCCTTTGCCTGGAAATGCAAGACATGTTCCGCACGCAGCTGCGCGCCTTGCTGCGGGCGAGCGTGCACGGCAATTTGAAAATCATGTTCCCGATGATTGCGACGCTCGATGAATTCCGCCAAGCGAAAGCGATTTTACTCGAAGAAAAAGAAGCGCTCCTCCGCCAAGGGGTTCCAGTTGCGAATGGAATTGAAGTCGGCATGATGGTCGAGATTCCGGCGGCTGCCGTCATGGCGGACCAGTTTGCGAAAGAAGTCGATTTCTTCAGCATCGGAACGAACGACCTGATCCAATATACGATGGCGGCCGACCGGATGAATGAGAGGGTGTCGTATCTATATCAACCGTACAACCCGGCCATTTTGCGGCTCATCAGCTATGTCATTGACGCCGCTCACCGCGAAGGGAAATGGGTTGGGATGTGCGGGGAAATGGCCGGCGACCCGATCGCCATTCCGATTTTGCTTGCCCTTGGCCTTGATGAGTTCAGCATGAGCGCCACCTCGATTTTGCCGGCGCGCGCCCAGCTGAAGCGGCTGTCAAAAGAGGATGCGGTCCGCGTGAAAGAGACAGTGCTGTCGCTTGGTACGGCTGAGGAAGTCGTGTCGTTTGTCAAACGAACGTTCCATATGGCTTGATCATAGCGAAAGGTGCAGCGGCATGAATCGGCCGCTGCGCCTTTTTTTGCCTTTAAAGGCAAGACATATGTTTCCGCGCTCTGTTCAAGCCAACAGCGGTGTCGATGATTCATAGCCATACCGCTGCCGGATCGTAAGTGAAAGGCCTAAAGCGATGACTTTCGCCATTTGGTAAACAATGTGCAAATTCGTGTACGGAAGTGCGCTCATATCGGCGGTATCTTCCATCACGACGCCCATCATGCTGATGTCGCCAATCGATGGCAGCGATTTGCCAAGCGCAGTGCCAGGGGAAAGGGCGCCAGGGCGGATGGCGATCGTATGGACAAACGGCTGCGGCCCGACAATGCTGTCGATCGCCACTACATATGCTCCGTGTTCGTTTTGCAATTGCTCGGAAACGCGTCGGATGTTTGTCGCATCGACAGGTTGCCTGAGTGTGCCGATTACGGTTAGATGATCCGGATAGGCGTTTTCAAGCAGCGTGCCGACGAACGGCCCTAGGCTGTCGCCGTTGATACGGTTGCTGCCGATGCAAACGACGGTCAAACGGGAAATGTGCGCTGGCAGCAG
>NZ_LDPD01000119.1:0-1731 GCF_001026865.1 Geobacillus sp. ZGt-1
TCGCCTAATTAAGATAAAAACATTTCAACCACTTACATGATATATAGTCAAAAACCGGTCATTCATCTCCTCATGAAAATGAGGAGGATTCTGACCGGTTTCTCCTAAAGCGGGCACCGTTAAGAAGGAAAATAGAGCTCTACAGCCCGATGCTGGCCATAAAACCGATAACGCCTCGGGAAATCGTGTACGATCTCATAGCTTGGGTAGTCATCCAACCGAATGGACCAGCGAATGCGCCCATCTTTGATGAAAGATAGCAGACCGTCTGATCGTTCGATGCCATCAAAGAAAAACCCGTCACGCGCCACCAGCTCGTCTTCTTCATAGAAGTTGACGACAACTTGGCGATGGCGGTATTCCGTCAGCAAAGAAAGCAAGTCACCCACGTTTTCTCTCTCCCTTACACGTGATTAGATCGGCCAAAATAGATGAAGGAGAAACAAACCGGCAAACAGCAAGGCAGAGACAAGATGAAACGTTCTTCTCCACCCTGACGCTTTTTGCCGCCGAAGGACACCTGCAAACAAGGTGATGGCCAACATCGCGAGGCTTGCATAACCGGTCACCAGTTTCCCATGGCCAAAACCGATCACCGCTCCGAGTTTCCATGCCATCACCACTCCGTGAAAGACAATCAAGCTCGTTCCGACAACCGCGAGCGGGATGTGGGCTTTCATCATGCTTCTTGCTATCCGCGCTAACGTGACTTTGACCTTCCGGATTTTTGTTTTGCGGATGACAAGGAAGATAAAATACATATTGACATTGACCAAAAACAGCAGCACCGCCACTTGCGCCAGCCATTTTCCTGCCAACACCGCAGCCGAGTCGTTCGGGCGGAACAGCCAGATATAAACCGCCGTGCCGATCACCAACAGCGCATTAATGATCATCCAAACATAGTGGGCCATACATCCCTCCATGGTTGTTCCGTTTACCATCCATTTTACCCCAAAAAACCATCCCGCCGGAGTGAGGATCATCACACCACAAACGCAGGGGGGTGGCACTTCCGATGCCTAGACGCTTCCCCTCATTGGCGGTTTTCACTCAACCAACGCCAATCGATTCATCCCATGTCCAAGAGAGCGACGCTCTGCCTGAGATGAACCGATGGCTACTTTGTCACCAGGGCTCGATGGTCCATAACCGTTTGTCTCTAACCGGTGCCGCAGCATCTAAACTCGACGGCGGGCATCGTCTTTCGCTTGTTATAACGCCAGATATACCCCGATTCCTGCCGCTAGCACAATGGCCAATCCGGCATAAATCAACGCTAGGCGGGTGAGATTGCCTTTGGTTGCTGATGTGTACTGTTCGTCTCCCCGCCCCGACAGTGCGAGCGTGCCGATGAGGCCTGCAAGCATCACGACAGCCGCGGCAATCATTGAGATCGTCAACGTTCTTCCCCCTCTTTCGTTTGCCTGTCGGAAAAATGATCCGCCCATGCGATTCACGCTCCGTTTGCATCTTTCTTCCCTTCTTTTCTTTCGTTGTTTCCTATTTTAGCAGATCATTTGTTCGTTAGGAACAACTCAGGTCGCTTTCAAGGCGGCAAAAGCGATTTGTTTGCGGGGCGGAAACCGTTCCGCCGCTTCGCTTTCGCCTGTTGCAGGCTCGCTCTTCCATGTACTCCAGCCCATATACAGCCAAAAAAGAATGCCAGCCCCCATCACGGCTGTTCTCAGCCAAGCGGAACCAAGCCAAACGAGCGAGACGCCCAAAATG
>NZ_LDPD01000120.1:0-2140 GCF_001026865.1 Geobacillus sp. ZGt-1
ATATTATTTGCTTATACAGGAAAATTTAAACACATTACAAAGCGGATTGAACGATAATTTAAAAATAATCCATGTTTTAACAGATGATGATAATGTATATATTTCATACTGCAAACTTATTGGTAGTTCAATGTGACTTTACAAGAGAATGGCATTATATTCTTAATTGATGGCTAGATTTCTGTTCTAATTCATTTTTGAAACATATATCTTTCATTAGAAATTATAAAAAAGGGTTGTCAAAATTGAATAAAAGTGGCTTGCTAAGTATTATCACCCCGGTCTATAACGGCGAAAAATTTTTAAATGAGAATGCGCAAAGTTGGTTAAAGCAAACATATCAAAACTTTGAGGTCATATACGTGGATGATGGAAGTAGCGATAATTCGAGAAATTTAATTGAAGAAATAGTAAAATGCGATCAACGATTTAAGTTAGTCTGTCAAGATCATGTTGGTATCGCGCAAGCTATAAAAAGAGGAATTCAAGAAGCTGGTAGCAATTATATTGTTTTCATGGACCAAGATGATATTGCTATGCCTTGGCGGTTAGAGAAAACAGCAGAAGCGTTTGCCAATGGTGCTGAGTTGATTATGGGGGACTATGAAATTATTGATGAATTTGGAAAGCCGACTGGAAGGATCGTTTCTTTCCCTTCTTTTATCACCTCAGAAAATCTATTGCTTGAACAATTTAAGAGAACTTATTTCTTAGGTTCGGCTATGGCTTTTAAATATAAAGGTGATTTCGAGTTTCATGTCGATAGTGGTGGAGCAACGGATTATGATATTTCTTTGAAAATGCTACTAAGGGATTACCAATTTGTATATATTCCTGACATTTTAATCCGGTATCGTGTTCATAATCGTAATACATCAGCGAACTATAGTAAACAAAAACAGGATGTAAAAACGATCTTTAGCCAGTATGAGCATCAAGAACTGTTTCAACATTTGCTGAAAAAGGGATTTAATCCATTTGAAGTAAGCTTATCGTTGGGGATATGTTATTTGTTTCAAAATAACTTGGATGTCGCTTCACCGTATTTGCAAAAAGCGATGTTGTTGATCAATCAATCTGATAGAAGAACGTATCAGGAATGCATGTTTTATAATAGCGTGTTATATTTCTTATTGGATGAATATAGTAAAAGCTTTGAATTATTACATGATTTAGTGAAAAAAGGGTATAATAATCCGTCTATATTTAATAATATAGGAGTAATGCTTGTCTACTTTGCTCAAACCGCAAAAGCCAAAGAATGGTTTAATCAAGCGCATGATTTGAATAAGCAGTATAGTGATGTAGCCCATAATTTAAAGTTGTTGAATGATAATCATGTGGATTATAGAGATTATAAATTTACAACAAGGCTTCTTAGAGAGGTTTTGACACATATTCAAATTAGATAAAAAGAAAACCCTGCGGTAGGTAAATTCAGATAGGCAAAAATAGCTCTGGATGGTGGATTTCCTGTAGAATGAAAGCGTCAACCATCATTCGAAAGGAGAATCCCCATGCAAGAGCACTTCCATGTTCCTACAGATCGAGCCGAACGGCAAAAACAATATGCCACCATGTTCTTGTGTTTGTCTCTGCTTCACTGTTGCTAGTTCGGATGTATCTTTCAATGCCGCAATCGGAACTTAGCTAAGCAAGAAGATGACGTGGCCATTGCGATTCACCTTTTAGGAAAGCTGCTTGGCTTTTCTTCCGAATTGGAATGGCGCCGTTTTATCACGGGAAATTTGTTCACCGACAGCCCGTTTCTCGAACGTTCTCGGTACAACCACCGCTGTCGAGAGCCTGGTTTTGCGGTGAAATGGATCTGCCACCGTGAGCCAAATGAAGCCAGCATCATGTCTAATGCTGTGGTAGTCAGCTTGCTGTTTTCGTTGTGCCATGTTGCAAGAAGGTAGCGTGTTAAACAATTTCGAGGAATGGTCGACATTGGATTGTCTTCGAAAAAGCAATGATACGACGGATTCAATCTGTATCTTCAAGTAACGAATCAAGACATCAGCCGTGATCTGCAACAAAAACGGTATGAAGAATACCGAGTCGCTTTTTGGACGCCGTCTCGAAACAATCATTAGCATCGTCCATCCGAGTCATAGGAAGAATGAATAAAGAAAAAGTG
>NZ_LDPD01000121.1:0-286 GCF_001026865.1 Geobacillus sp. ZGt-1
ACCGGAGGCGTGATGGATTTTTACCGTGGACTGGCCTTGGGATTAGGAGAGGAACCGAAGTACCGCAAGGTAGATCTCTTCCGCCAAATCCAGCAGGCGATCGAGCGATTGTATCATGAACGACGGATCACGCCGGTGTTCATTTTGGACGAGATGCATTTAGCAAAGGATGCATTTTTACAGGACATCGCCATCTTGTTCAACTTTGAGATGGATTCGACCAACCCATTTGTCTTGATTTTGGCCGGGCTGCCCCATTTACAGGGGAAGCTGCGGCTCAATCAGC
>NZ_LDPD01000122.1:0-208 GCF_001026865.1 Geobacillus sp. ZGt-1
AAAAATGACCGCTCAAATTCACCTGTAACGCGTTTTAATGGATAAGGCAATGGTTTTCTATTCAAAAAGAGAAAAACGCCTGTACGGGGCGTTTTTTGGCGTTTAAATCGATTTGGGCATTTTTCTTCCCGCAGCGATGCAATGAGTAGCTGCCTGGAGATGCTTCGCATGGCTACGGAATGAGTTCGCTTGCAAAACGCTTCTTCGA
>NZ_LDPD01000123.1:0-346 GCF_001026865.1 Geobacillus sp. ZGt-1
CAGACGGCTTTTTCTGTAAAATGCGCCGCCGCAATCGATAGTTTGCTGCCTTTTGTGATATGCGCTTTCAACGCATCGCCGACTAGGCCGTTTTGTCTGTTGTCAATCATCCCTTTTGTCTTCATGCACGAATGGCTCCTTGTTTCTTTTCTTTATGGTTTTATTTTACGAAAACAACTGGTAGGATGTTGTTGAAATTTGTCGAAACTATAGATTGATTATCATAGACACAGCTTAAGAACGAGGGCTCTGTTTCGATCTAGGAACGAATTGATCGAACTCGACGTCAAGGAGCAAGACATCCAGCCTCTCCATCAACGATGGGCGCAAAAAATCCTCCCGATTT
>NZ_LDPD01000124.1:0-1347 GCF_001026865.1 Geobacillus sp. ZGt-1
AACCCTGTCGCAGATGGTTAAAAGCTCTGATGGGTAGGAGCGGTGCTGTCTGCCGAACAAGCCCTTCCAACATTGGGGAGGAGGAACTCACTCCTGAAAGGAGGTACACGTCTTGTTCGTGTACATTATCAATAAGCATGGAAAACCACTCATGCCATGCTCACCAAGGAAAGCAAGACTTTTGCTAAAACAGAAGAAAGCAAAAGTAGTAAGAAGGACACCTTTTACCATCCAGCTTTTATATGGTAGCAGTGGTTACAAACAACCCGTGTCATTGGGTGTTGACATGGGGACACGACATGTAGGAATTTCTGCAACAACAAAGAAAGATGTGCTGTTTGAAGCGGAAGCGCAACTTCGAACAGATATTGTGGAATTACTTGCTATACGGAGACAGTTCCGTAGAAGTCGAAGAAACAGAAAGACTCGCTACCGAGAAGCCAGATTTCTTAACAGAAGAAAACCAGAGGGATGGTTACCACCATCTATTCAACACAAAATCAACTCGCATATAAAGTTGATTGACTTAGTTCACAATATTCTCCCTGTCACATCTGTCACTATTGAGGTAGCAGCATTCGATACACAGAAATTAAAAAACCTAAATATCCGAGGGGTGGAATATCAACAAGGAGAACAAATGGGGTTTTGGAATGTTAGAGAGTATGTTCTATACAGAGACAATCATACTTGTCAATATTGCAAAGGAAAAAAGAAAGACCCTGTTCTCCAAGTGCATCATATTGAAAGTCGAAAGACAGGAGGTGATTCACCAGATAATCTGATCACTCTATGCAAAACATGCCACCATGAAATTCACGAAAAAGGGCTTGAGCATATATTTCAACGCAAACGACCGCCTATGAGGGATGCTAGTCAGATGACCGCCATGCGATGGGCAATGTTTAGTAGGATAAGAGAAAAATACTCGCATGCAAATATCACATACGGGTATATCACCAAATGTATTCGCATTGCTAATGGACTGTCTAAATCTCATATGGTGGATGCTCGTTGTATTAGTGGAAATCCACTAGCCAAGCCAAGTGGCACGGTTTATCTTCTAAAATTCGTTCGAAAAAACAACCGTCAATTGCATAAAGCAACCATCTTAAAAGGCGGAAAACGAAAATCAAACAAAGCTCCACGATTTGTCAAAGGGTTTCAACTGTTTGACAAGGTGGTATACGAAAGGAAAGAATGTTTTATATTTGGCAGAAGAAGCAGTGGTTATTTTGACCTTCGGCTGTTAGATGGCACAAAAGTGCATGCTTCAGCAAGCTGGAAAAAGTTAAAAAGAGTTGAGCATGCTAGTACATTGTTAATTGAAAGGAGGAAGGGCGATTC
>NZ_LDPD01000125.1:0-1936 GCF_001026865.1 Geobacillus sp. ZGt-1
CACGAACATATTAACGAAGCAAATGTCATTGATGAGTTGGGCAAAATATTTTTCGAAGATATCGTGCAAATGAAATCATATCGTTATCAAAAAACACATGACTTTGAATTCAATAAAATATTTGATACGTACACTCGCGGTGGGCGAACGAATGAACTAACCCTTCAAGTATACACGGGAGATGTCACGGAAGAACAAGCGCGAGCCGAGGCAAACTCAGGCATTTTAGTCATGCATATTCCACAAGAATTTACCGAAAAGTTTTTTGAACCGATGGAATACGCGTTGAAAATCCGATCCTATGCAAATAAAAAAATTTCAACGAGCTTAACGGAAAGACAACGTAAAATACTGGATGAAAAACGCCAACAAATCACCGAATTTGAAAAGAAAGCTAAGGAAGCGCTAGCCGAAGCGGCGGTGCATGCGACTTACTATGTGCAAGGACAAGAGTACCGTTTTAACGGCAGTTTAGAAAATCAGCTGCAAAGTGCTTTTGAAATTCTTGTCCGTAATACGTACAGCTACTTAAGCTATATGGAGGAGCCGGTTCCTGTCAAAAACGCGAACGATACGATTTATGAATGGGCAACAAAAGGTCTTCCAGCGAAATTAGATGGAACGTTTGCCAACCATCTTGCGTATGACACGGTGTTTCGTTTCCTTGAACAAAGCCGCAACCGGCAAATGGTGACGATGAAATTGCTTGTAGAAAAATTTAAAAGCGCGCCTTACGGCTGGAGCGAAAACGATATTACCGGATTAGTAGCTGCTTTAATGCATGATGGAAAAATAAAATTAACGTATTTAGGAGAAAGTTTTGATACGAGTCATCCACAGTTTATTTCTCGGATTACAAAAGCGTCTGAACGCGAAAAAGTAATGATTGAGGCGCAAATCGCCATTCCAAGCCACAAACGTAAAATCGTCGTAGAAATGATGCGGGAGCTATTTAACTGCTACGATGTTGGCGACACGTATGATGAAATTGCAAAGAACATTCGCGAGCAAATGCAAAAACATTTCTTAGAACCAATAACAAAGATGCTGAAAATAAAAGAATATGAAGATCCGCAATATCCATATCCAGGCGGCATTCAGCTCGCGAAATTAAAGAATAACATTGAAGAATTGTTGTCTTATTCCAAGAGCGAGAATCTCGTTGAGGAATTCATTGAGTTGGATGAAGATTTGGAGGAATGGCTTGAGGATATACAAACTTTATCTGCGTTTTATACAAAAACGGCCATTCGCTATTTTGATGAAAGTGTCCGTCTATTAAAAGAGCGTTCGGATGATTTAGATATCGCCAAAAATCAAATGGAAGTACAAAAAATTAAAAATCAAATTGTTTCCATCTTGACAATGGATCATCCTTATCGAGAAATTCCTAATCTACCAATCTTAAACGAGAAATTAAGAACAGAACTTACGAATTTTGTAAAAAAAGAACTGGGCGCTCAGCTCGAACAAATGGAAGAAATTCGCCGCAAGATGGAAGAGTTGAAAGAGCGGTACAGCATCGAAGAGATCAAAGCAATGGTTCAACATGAATTAGAAGAGCTGCAAGTACGTATTGAACAGTTGAAGGATATGGACAGCATTTCCCGCGTCTACTCCTACACACAAATGGCGACAAACGATTTGCGTCGTTTGGAAGAAAAAGTGTATGAACTGTATGTACAATATCAGTCGGAAACGAGTGACGGCGATGATCGTCAAGTGGAAGTGCCAATCTCACGATTCATCCAAGTCATGATACCGTCCGGTCAAGTCGAAATTCGTACTGAAGATGACGTGGATCGTTTATTAGAAAAAATGAAACAGGAACTGCTAAAAGAAATTCAGAATGGAAAAGTTGTCGTCATTAAAAAGTATATAGATTCAATTTGAAGGTTTGACATTTACATGAAGAGGTTAACCTCTCCGTTATCCT
>NZ_LDPD01000126.1:0-663 GCF_001026865.1 Geobacillus sp. ZGt-1
AAGATGTACTTGACTTTTAGGAAGAAGCATGGTAGTGTCCCTTCCAACTTAACAAAAATAACCAAAAATGGAAACCTATCTTTTTTTTACATCTTCATCATGAAAAACTTTTTTGTCAAGTACATTTTGTGGTGGAGATCCATTTTCTATAAATCATACCATATTTTTATCTTGATAAACTCCTTATATTATGAAATTTTTGTTACTATTCCAATTTATCCCTTTGCGAAGCCTTGCTTTATCAACTGTATAGGGTTCCTACTTTTTTCTGGTAAATGATGACCTATCATGAACTGCACTCCAATTGTTAGACACCACTAACCAATGGAGGCGCAGTTTTTATATGACTAAATAAGTTTAGAAACTCAATTAGCTGCAGTAGGGCTTATCTTGAAGGGGGAATTTTATTCCCGCTATATTTGGATTTTATCCGGCTTTAGCAGATTCCTTCTTCTATGACTAGTTTGGCGACATGAAGGTCTCCTCTTTTAGTTCCAAATAAAAAATCGAGAAAAGCACCTTTAGGTACCTTTCTCGATTCCCTTCAATCCTATTTCCTTCTCCCTAATTGGAATCCCATCCTCGTTGCCAATCAAACTGAATTGAATTTGTTTCGCTTCGATACGATCGCGAGTATAAGGCTTTTTTTGTCATTCAACAACA
>NZ_LDPD01000127.1:0-1057 GCF_001026865.1 Geobacillus sp. ZGt-1
CAACTAGCACCACGGGTTATGTATAAAAAATTTACATAATTATCAAGAAAAACGTTGGTACGGATTTTGCATTAATAAAGAATATGAATAGAAATTAAACAGAAAGGGGAATTTCAAATGGCAAGGTTTGAGGGAGTTTATGTTGCGCTTGTTACTCCATTTACAGTAAATTTTGAAGTCGATTATAAAAGATTGTATGAGCTATGCGATTGGCTTATTCAAGAAGGTGTGCAAGGACTGGTTCCTACAGGATCACTTGGTGAATACGCTACTTTTACTCCTGAAGAAAGAGCAAAGGTAGTCGAAACTGTCATTGAAGCTTCTCGGGGACGTGTGCCGGTTGTTGTTGGTGCCGCTGCTCCATCTACGCAACAAGTAATAAAATGGGTTGAACATGCAAAGGACTCCGGAGCAGAAGGTGTTATGGTACTTCCGCCTATTAACTACAAACCTCTAAGAAATGAGATTATCGCCCATTATGAAGCTATTAATAAAGTCGGCATTCCTATTGTTGCCTATAATAATCCTAGGGATTATCCAACGGATTTAACTCCTGATTTGCTCGAAGAGATTGCCAAATTTGAAAATGTTGTTGCTGTAAAAGAGTTTTCAGGTGATATCCGTCGCATGCATGATATTCTAGACAGAACAGATTTAGAAGTCATGGTTGGCGTCGATGACTTATCATTAGAAGGTCCTATGATAGGAGCAACAGGATGGATTGCCGGTGTTCCTAACGCATTGCCTAAAGAAGGAGTTCAATTATTCAATTTGGCCAAAGGTGGAAAAATAGACGAAGCATTGAAACTTTATCGTCGTCTCCTCCCTTTATTTCATTACGATGCTAGCCCTCAATTGGTTCAATATATTAAGTATATGATGGAATTAGCTGGACAACCTGTTGGTCCTGCGCGTCCACCTAGACTACCATTACCTCAAGAAGAATACGAAAAGGTAAAAAGGGACTTCGAGAGAGCAGTAGAAAAAGTTCAACATTAATTGTAATAGAAAGGGTAAGGAGTCTTCCTTATCCTTTACCTTTTCCGTGAAAATGCAG
>NZ_LDPD01000013.1:0-291 GCF_001026865.1 Geobacillus sp. ZGt-1
CACGAGTGTTGATTATCCAAAATTATACATACGCCTTCCATAAATTTGGGCATACTCAAACAAAGCAGCGGCCATCCCGGATTTCCAATCGAGAGGAAGCTGCCCAGAGAAAAAACGGCGAACGAACGAAATGAAGGAAAGAGAGACGTTCGTCTGTTTTTTGGTTTGATCATACAGCCATCGCAGCAACACATACGCGATGAACGCCGCAAACAGTTGGTTGTATACCGCATTTTCCGTCGTGCCAAACAAGGTCGGGACATTCAGATATTGCTTCACCCAACGGAAAAA
>NZ_LDPD01000013.1:4237-4771 GCF_001026865.1 Geobacillus sp. ZGt-1
CCGTGGTGCTAGTTGAGTGTTAGAACTTAACTAGCCCAAGTGTAACTAGGGAACACCGTCTCGATCACTTTGCGTTTTTGTTGGATCCATTTCTCCCATGCCTCGGACGAGCAATGTTTCTGGTTTTTTCGAGACGGAGTCCAAAGCGCCATTTGGTACTCTTCGTACAGCCTTTTTTGCAACTCACGGCTAATGAATCCTTTGTCCCCAAAGTTATAGGGATGAGGAATTTGAGTCATCACGCTTTCAGTGGCGATCCGATCATGGCAGGATGCTTCCGTTACCACATAGCCCATGGGCAACCCTTGATCGGTCACTTGAAGGTGCAGCTTCAACCTATAGTACCATTGCTTTTTGGAAGCGCAATACCCGATGTCTGCGATCTCTTGAAACCGTTTGACGCGATGCATTCTTGCGGTATGGCACAACGGGAGCGGCAAGCGGTCGACGACGGCATAGGCATGATGTTGGACGCGTTTTGCTCACGACGGCGATCCATTTGATGGCGAAGCGCAGCGCCCGGCAACGGCGGTT
>NZ_LDPD01000013.1:6948-9931 GCF_001026865.1 Geobacillus sp. ZGt-1
TCATGACAGGTGCAAGTACAACTTTTGGTGATGAACCTTATAAAAACCTTAATATCCAAAAGGAGGTAATTGATGAAGAAACTTATTTATTGTGTTCTCACAATATTTATTCTAGCAATTGTGTTTACTTACCATTCCAACAGTTCTGCCTCTTCAAAAGAATTTTCACTTTTAGAAGCCTGTAGGTTTGCAAAGGAAAAAGCTAGAGAGGAGTGGAGTAAAGATGCAGAAATCTATTATGTATTAAGTGTTGACGATAGGGAAAAAGAAAGTAAAAGTAAAGGGGAACACGGGAAAAGAAGATATTGGAATGTAATTCTAGCTAAACCAGGTACAGATGATCAAATGTTATATACAATTCATAATCAAAAAATAGTAGAAAAATTAGCATTGACTGAACCTGTAAACAATGAAAATATAGTAGATTTAAACAAGATTCATTTTGATAGCGATAAAATTGTTGATAAAGCAAAAAAGGAATATAACCTATTACCAGGAAAAGGTTGGGCCGAAGGATACCATTTTGTTTTGCGAAAGTTAAACAGTGACCCGACTGTTGAAGTGGTTGGTAGGGATAAAAAGGGTAGGTTTATAAAGATTATCTTCAATGCTAGGACTGGAAAATTCGTTACCAAGATAACATCTTAGTATTTACTGATAAAATAATGATTAATTAACAAATTTTCTTGTGAAAGGTGTGTTTAACATGTTTAAAAAGCTTAAAACTAAGATTGTTACGAGTCTTTTTTCAGCGATCCTATTGACTTCACTTTTTATTGATTATGCTAGTGCAGCCTCCTACACTTATTTAAATCAAGATGTAACAGCGTATACTGCACCAGCAGGTTCGTTAACTTATTATGGTACAACCCCTCAAAAATATAAAACTGCTGCAGTACATCCTAAAACTTGCGGTAGTCCGAGTTCAGGAACAATTTTTCCTTTCGGAGCAGTTATTAAAACTTCCACAGTTTTAAAAACTCCGTCTGGAACTTCTATGCAATATTTTACAGTTGAGGACATGGGGGATGTATTTTGCTCCCGAGGTTTAACTCGACAATGGTTTGATATTTATTTCGGTTATACTTCAAGTGATATAAATCAAGCCAAACTATTCGGTATAAAAACTGTTAGCTACACTGTAACTTTATTTACGAATAATGATCAGAGCTCTCAACATTTCAATGAAATAAAATCTCCTGAAACAAGGAATTGGATTAGTAAGCAGGGTAACATCCTGCTTTTTTCTTGTTTGCTCGGAGATATGAATTTGAAACTGCTTTTACTACACTAACCAGGACCCGAGTTCGACAGTTTGAGGGCCATTTTAGGCAAATAAAAAGTCCAGAAATCCCGTTATATCAAGGACTTTGGGGTTGTCAACCTAGGAAAAAACACTGAATTCCATAGGCACACGTTTAGCCGAAAAGTATGATGGCAAATATCTTATCCGCACGTCCGATGNCACACTGTCTGCCGAGGATGTCGCGCTGGGATATAAGCAGCTGGTGGATATCGAGCTGGCTTTTCGTACACTGAAATCGACATTGGAATTGCGACCCATGTATCATCGCTTGGAAGACCACATTCGTGTGCATGTGCTGCTCAGTTGGCTGGTTCTCTTGCTGGTTCGCATCGTAAAGATTCGGACCAACGAATCGTGGCCGAAAGTAAGAGAGGAATGCTAGCGTCTCACACTCGGACATTTTTCTTCAAAATACGGGGACCTTTATCAGCGGACAGAACTGACCTCCAAATAAGGGCAAACCTTTGCGACTCTAGGACTAGAGCCTCCCCCGAAGATCCTAGACATTCATCCTCGCTCCTAGATACACGCCACAAGTATACCTAATCGCCTCTCAGCCCTTCTGCATCAAGGACTGAGAGGCGATTTATTTGCCTAGTCACTGTCGANNTCGGGCAGGAGAAAGTAGCTGTATAAGCTCAGCTGTTCCTCGCTGATTAGTGAGCCCATTATTTAGGAAAAATAAAAGAGGTAATACCCTATGTTTGTTTTTTTATCTTCTCTTCGATGTGCTTGTAATCAATAATACGAATTTTGTCAAAATCGATTTCAAGTGTTATTATATCAATTCCGTAAGGAGGGTTGTGAGCCCCTTTAAATGTTTCTACACGAATTTTGAGTAAGAATTTATAACGACTCCCGGGTTCTAAATTTTTAATCTCTAATATTTTAGGCTTCCACCACTGAATTCCAGATGGTTTTCCATAATAATCCTGTACTGCTTTGGTTATATAAGGCGTTAAGAAGTAAATTGAAAGGTCCTCTAAATCATTTTTATTAACCACTAATGCAGTTGTTGACTCTGTTTCATAAATTTTTGATTTGGCGACAATTTTAGTCCCGACACCATACATTCCGAATAATATTATCAAAAAGAGGGACATTACTCCTATAAGTTTCCTGTTCATATTTGAATTCCTCCTTTTATTATCGTGATCAAACTATATTTTGCAGATATTAAGTCAAAATAATTCATGAAATTTCCGATTAAAATGGTTTATTTTATGGGCGGAGGGCTTGTTCAAATTATAATGGTAGTGATGAGTGGCTATTGCTAATGGCGACCATACATGGCATTTCTGGGGCTCTACTCTTGTAATTCAATTACGGGAGTTTGGTAAACCATGAAATCACATTGGTAGGGTCTGAAAAATACACTGAAGTATATTCAAGTCTTTACTATAATTCAACCTTTGTAATTAGATGGGCGGAAAATATTATGAGCTCGGCTATATTGGGATCATATGTTGGATGTTCCAAATTAAGGAACAAACATATGGTTCTGTAAGTAGTTGGCAAACGCTACTCAAAACGAACGATAGGTTTGATATCAACGCAAACGGCAGGTGTCGGAACTCTATTCGAAATTAATGATCTGTTATTAACAATTTTCAACATTTACTTTGCAGGTGGCGTCAGCTACGATGGTACTACCCCTAAAAAACATCCATGAGTAAA
>NZ_LDPD01000013.1:10663-11868 GCF_001026865.1 Geobacillus sp. ZGt-1
AAAACATCCATGAGTAAATTTTACTCCCCACCCAGGCATGAAAATCCATCTCTCCTTCCATAATGGAGGATGAACGCAAACAGTTTGGAAAGACGTGCTTTTTAATGGTGGTTCGACCCTGTACAAAAAACTGTTTGAGTCCATTTGGTGTTCCACCCATTGTAAGCCCTTTTCATTTGGAAAAGGTGACTACGAACAGAAAAATGCCTAACGAACAAGTGGACTCACTGTTTGCGAATTCATCAATGGAAGGAGTCCGGATCATGGATGTGCTTTATCATCGTTGCGCAGGTTTAGATGTTCATGCCAAAACGATTGTCGTTTGTGCGCTTTGGGGAGAAGAAGACCACATTCAAAAGGAGATCGAAACGTTTTCGACGTTTACCAAAGACTTGTTTCGCCTCCTGAAATGGCTCGAGGATCGAGAAATCACTCATCTAGCGATGGAGAGTACGGGGGTTTACTGGAAACCGGTCTTTAACATTTTAGAGGACTACTTTGACATTACCTTGGCCAACGCTCAGCGAATCAAGAATGTCCCAGGGAGAAAAACGGATGTATCCGATGCGGAATGGATCGCTAAATTATTGCGTTATGGACTGATTGAAAAGAGTTTTGTGCCACCCGCGCCAATTCGAGAATTGCGGGACTTGACCCGTTTACGCAAAAAGTGGGTGGGTCAATTGATTGCGGAAAAAAACCGAATTCATAAAGTATTGGAGTGTTCCAATATCAAGCTGGGTACGGTGATTTCCGACATCTTCGGAGTATCGGGCCGAAAACTCTTGACCCGTTTAATGGAACAGGGGTACATCGAAGAAGCCGATATCGACGCTTGCCTTCACGGAAGAATGAAAGGGAAAAAGCAACAAATTCAGGAATCGCTCTTTGGGACATTAACCGAACATGAGTTGTTCATGATTCGCCAATCGTGGAAGCACATCGAGTATTTGGAAAGCTTGATTCAGGAGATGGACCAACGCATCGACCATCTCTTACAACCGTATCAACAGGAAGTGGATCTTCTGATGACGATTCCTGGAGTGAAAAAGGAAACCGCCGCCGTCATCATCGCCGAAATCGGAGTGGATATGGGACAGTTCCCGACACCGCAGCGCCTCGCTTCTTGGGCTGGGGTGGCCCCGGGAAATCACGAAAGCGCTGGAAAACGCAAAAGTACACGAACGGTAAAGGGTAATCCTCAT
>NZ_LDPD01000013.1:11878-12210 GCF_001026865.1 Geobacillus sp. ZGt-1
CGTTATGCGAGGCGGCATGGGCGTTATCCCGATGCAGGAATCAACCGTTGGCGGCGAAATTTTGGTCATTGGCGGCTCGCCGGGGAAAGAAAAAAGCACTCGTTGCGATCGCGCACCGAATGCTTGTCACCATTTACTGCATGCTTTCCCGAAAAGAACCGTTTTGGGGACCACAAGTAAGTTAGTATAGCCAAAATGAATACAGAATATACGAGATGCCTAAAAATAAGGCACCTCTGCTTTCCTGTTGTCTTTTTTGGCCATTTGTAGTGTATCCAAACTGATCACAGGATATACAGAGTTGACCGGGTTTTATGGATTTTCACAGAAAA
>NZ_LDPD01000013.1:12587-19050 GCF_001026865.1 Geobacillus sp. ZGt-1
ACCAAAAGTTGTACTTGACTGTTTCAGATCATGTCTTGCTTACATGCATAAGGAAAATCAGTAAATCAACGATTTTCCTACATGGTGACACGAGAAAAAGCCTCGCTTGTCAAGTACACGTTGTGGTGATGAACCTTTTATAAACATAAATTCTATTAATATGGTAAAACTCCTTTGTAGAAAAACTACTTTTATTGTCGAAACTTGATAAGAATATAATGAAGTGAGTTGTAAAATCACCATTTAATTACATATGCTTTGCGGATGGTGTCAGCTACGCTGGTACTACCCCTTTTTAGAATAAAGTTCCCCATATAATTTTTGAATTTGCTTTTTCAATAATAAATTTTCCTCTTCTAAAACCTTGACCCGTCCTTTTAAGTTTTTTATCAATACCTCTTCGGACTTTAAAATTTTTTGTTTTTGAAGCTTTAAGGCACCATTTCAGGCGTGTTGATTATCCAGAAATGTGCGCTGGCAGCAGGGAAAACAATTCATTGCGAATAAGCAAAGGAGCAAGCGGATCACTATACAAAATCGATTTCATCGGCCGCGATTCCTTTCTGTCGGTCGTTCTCCTTTTCTTAGTTCGCGGCCGATGCTGGTGATTCCTTTTTTTCGTTTCTGTCAATTGTGTCCTTGTTTTTGCTTGAACGGATTGCGCCATTCCATCAGGACGGCATAGTTGCGCGATTCCTCATCTTCCAAATAATTGTGAACGACCGCCAGCGGGGTGCGCCCGCAACGGAGCAAAAACGTAATGACCGGATCGTTCAGCTCGCCAGCAACGACTTTGTCGATGTAGGCTTCCGGCGATAGTTCAGCCGCATGTCGATGGTAGCCAGGCATCCGCCCGCCGCCGAGCAGCCGGTCGAGGCCGAGATGGACGACGACTTCATACATCGACTGCATGAGCCACTTGCCGAGGCCGAGCTTCCGGTATGGCGGCGAGACGCAAATGTCGACGACATAAAGCGTGTTGCCATCCGGGCGGTGGTTGCGGATGTAGCCGCCGTCGGTGATCTCTTCCCATGTATGATCGGTATGGGCTGGATCAAAGTCAACGATCAAGCCAGTCATCGATCCGACGATGCGCCCGCCGACTTCGACGCAAAGCGCTCCTTCGGGAAACAAAGTGACATGGTTGTGAAGCTGTTGTTCGTTCCACCATAACTCCGATGGAAACGGGGGCGGAAAACTTTCTTGCTGCACGCGGATGAGATCAGCAAAGTCGTCTTTCGTATAGTTGCGGATGACCGCTTCGCGCGGGGTGTTGCCGTCAAAGACGTATAAACGTTTATAGTACATGCCGATCCCCCTTGCTTTTTACCCTCATCATAACGGAAAACTCGAAAAAATGGCAAGAAAAGAAAACGGCCGCTGTTAGCGGCCGCGGGCTTTTTGCTCGACATACTCGCTCACAAGCGCTTCAATTTGCTGTTCATCGGGCTTTTCGCCGCGAAAGGGAAACACAATTTCATCGATGAATTCGCCGTTGCGGTAAACATGCAGCGCCCCTTTTTGCAACAGGACGCTGTATTCGATCTCAAATCGATATCCTTCGTGTTCGATGGCGCCCAATTGTCATTCACCTTCCTCTCGTTTATTGTCTCATGTGCGTCGATTCGTTATGTATGAATTAAGAAGGTCCTCCTATAGACGGGGGCCGATCGTCCTTTGTATAATGAAAATTAGTGCGACAAAAAGAGGAAACAGAGGGGAGAAATAGAGAGTGTTCCGGACATTGCGCAGTAAATTGATCGTCTTGATGGCTTTATTGTTAGTGATTTCATTGGCAGCGACACAACTCGTTGGGGTTGTGCAAATGCGGAAGATGGTGGATGCTGACGTGAAACAGCGGGCGCAGACGGCGCTTGACGGACTGCTTGGCGATATTCGCGACAGTTTTCAAAGTGAGGAGAATAGCTTAGTGCAATTCAGTGAATCGCCGTTGGCTTTGCAAATGGTTCAAGATGAAAAAATGTGGCTGCAGCTTGAGAAACAGTTCCGCACGTTTTTGCGCCTGCATGAGAATGTGCAATTCATCTATATTGGCACGGAGCAGAAGAAAATGTACATATCGCCGATGACAGAGCTCCCGGATGGATACGATCCGACGAGCCGCCCGTGGTATAAAGAAGCGATGAAGCGTCCGGATGAAGTGGTGTGGACCGAACCGTACGTCGATGCGATTACCGGCAAGCACGTTGTGACGTTGGCCAAAGCGGTGAGCGAAAACGGCCGCATTGCTGCGGTCATCGGCATCGATATGACGCTCGATGCGGTGACAAGAATCGTCAATGCGAGCGACGTCGGCTATCACGGCTATCCGGTGCTGTTTGACACGAAGGGAACGGCGGTTGTTCATCCGGAAGATAAAGGGAAAAATATGGCGAACAATGCGACAGTCCGCTACATGCTCGAGCATGAAAAAGGAATGCACGAATATGAGCAAGACGGCGAATGGCGGGTGATTTACTTCACTACGATTCCAGAGCTCGGCTGGAAAGTCGGCGCCGTCTATAAAGAAAAAGACTTATCAGTGATGAGCCGCTCGCTCGGAGCAACCATGCTTGTCATTACGGTGATTGCGTTCATCATCGCTTTGGTCGTCGTTTATTTCTTAGCGCGCTCGATCACCAAGCCGATTGTGGCGCTGCAAGAGCAAGTCGAAAAGGCGGCGGGCGGTGACTTGACCGTGCAAGTGCGCACCGCCAGCAAAGATGAAATCGGCCGCCTCGCTCGCCATTTTAACGAGATGATCGATCATATGCGCGCGCTGATCGGCGAAGTGAACCGATCGGTCAACGAGCTGGCCGCCTCGGCTGATCATTTAAGCGCCGTCTCAGAGGAAACGATGGCGACAAGCGAACAAGTGGCGAAAGCGATCGGCGAAATCGCCAAAGGAACAACCGATCAAGCAGGCAGCCTTGATACGATCAATGAGCGGACAACAGCGCTGTCGCAGCAAATCGAAGCGGTCACGAATGCGACGGCTGGCATGGAGTCGCTGTCCGATGAAACGAAAACCGCGAGCTACGACGGCTTGGAGCATTTAAACATTTTGCAGAAAAAATCGGAGGAAGCGAAAAATGAACTCGAGTCTGTAGAAAATGTCATTAGCGACCTTGTGAAAAAGATGGATGAAATTGACGGTGTCATTCAAACGATCACGGCCATTTCCGGACAGACGAATTTGCTGGCGTTAAACGCCAGCATCGAGGCGGCGCGGGCTGGCGAGCATGGGAAAGGGTTTGCCGTTGTCGCCGATGAGGTGCGCAAGCTGGCCGAACAATCCGCGAAAGCGACGGAGATGATCCGCGCGACGATCGCCGCCATCCAGCAGCAAGCCGGGCTGGTGATGGAGGCGGTCCGCCGCTCCAAGCAGGCGTACGACGAACAGCGGGAAGCGGTGCACACGACCGGCGATTCATTTGTCAAAATCACTGGCATGATGGAGCAAGTGGCAACAGCGCTCGCTGGGATTATGGAGGAAGCAAAGCGGATGAACGCGAGCAAAGACGATGTCGTCGGGGCGATGCAAAACATCGCCGCCATCGCCCAACAAGCAGCGGCAGCGGCGGAAGAAGTGGCTGCTTCGGCTGATGATCAGTTGCAGGCGCTTTCGACGGTGACCGAATCGGCGGAGGCGTTAAGCGAAATGAGCCGGCAGTTGAAACAACTGGTTGAGAAGTTTAAGATTTCATAAAAAATGGAAGGCGTCCTAGCGGCAACGGGGCGCCTTTTTTATCATCTCCAGCCGAGAAGGCTCCCATTTCCGCGTGCGTAAGTGGGGGATGAAGCATCAAGGATGTTCCCTAACGCCGCCCAAAATAAAGAAGGATTTCGCTTGCTGTCTTCGTAAGACAACGGAACCGTGGGACACACGAGGATGGCTTGGCTGGCAAGCCTGTCGTGGAGCGGTTGTTCCAAAGAATCTCCCACCGCTAAACGTTTGCGCAGGCAAGAGAGCGTTCAATCATTTTCGAATAGGAGACTTTCACTTTCGCTTTGTACAGGGTGCAGTCCAAAAATAAGCGGGAGATGAATGTCGGTCGGCGTTTGCTTAAAATCGCGAATGTTCCGCCGCCGTGCAGTCACGATCTTTTTTCTATTCATACAATGATAATAAGTGAAATTTTTTCAGCTTCTTCGTCGATTTTAGTGAGCGATAGTGCTAAAATAAATAGTGAAAACGTTTATACCGTTATTTTGCTGTACGTTTGGGGATGCTGGCAGCGCAATGAGGACTTTTATGCATAGCTGTTGCCAGCCCGAACGATGCGAAAACAAGGTGGAGGTTTTTTCACGATGGCAAAACAGACGAACTACGCTCAACCGTGGAGCCAGTTTTACGGGCCGAACCTCGGTTATGTCATCGAAATGTACGAACAGTATCTCGATGACCCTAACAGCATCGACCCGGAACTGAAACAATTGTTCGAACAGTGGGGGGCGCCGGTCTTGGAAGAACCGGTTTCTCCTGCGGATGACGAAACAGCCAAAACGCATCAAACGTTCCGGCTGCCGGAGACGCCGACGATTTTCAGCAAGCTTGTCGCTGCCGTCAAGCTGGCGGACAGCATTCGCCATTATGGCCATCTGGTTGCCGATACGAATCCGCTTGTCAAAAAGGAGAAAAAGCTGCGCCGCTTGGAGCTTGACGAATACGACTTAACCGAAGAGGACTTAAAGCGCATTCCGGTCGCGTTTCTTTGCCCGCACGCTCCGGCGCATGTCAAAAACGGCTGGGATGCCATCTTGCATTTGCGCAAAATTTACACGGACAAAATCGCGTTCGAATTCTCGCAAGTACATAATCTTGAAGAGAGGAACTGGCTCATTCAGCAAATCGAGTCCGGAGCGTATTACCCGAGCTTGGCGAACAAAGAGCGGGTCGCTTTGTTGCGCCGCCTGACGGAAGTGGAAGGGTTTGAAAAGTTCATCCACCGGACGTATGTCGGGCAAAAACGGTTTTCGATCGAAGGGCTTGATTCCATGGTGCCGCTTTTGGATGAGCTCGTCCGCCAAGCGATCGAACATGAAATCGACGCTGTCAACATCGGCATGGCGCACCGCGGCCGGCTGAATGTGCTTGCCCATGTGCTCGGCAAGCCGTACGAAATGATTTTCGCCGAGTTTCAGCATGCGGAAAGCAAAAATTTCATTCCGTCTGAAGGGTCAGTGGCGATCACGTACGGGTGGACGGGCGATGTCAAATACCACTTAGGGGCGGCGCGCCGCCTTCGCAATAAAAGCGCGCATACGATGCGGATTACGCTCGCTAACAACCCAAGCCATCTCGAAGTGGTCAATCCGGTTGTGCTTGGCTACACGCGCGCCGCGCAAGAAGATCGGACAAAACCAGGAGTGCCGGTGCAAAATACTGATGCGTCGTTTGCCATCTTGATTCACGGCGATGCCGCGTTCCCGGGACAAGGGATCGTCGCGGAAACGCTCAACTTAAGCCAGCTGCGCGGCTATACGACCGGCGGGACGATCCATATCATCGCCAATAACATGATCGGCTTTACGACGGAGAGTTACGATTCACGCTCGACGACGTATGCTTCCGATATGGCGAAAGGGTTTGAGGTGCCGATTGTGCACGTCAATGCCGACGACCCGGAGGCTTGTTTGGCGGCCGCATGCTTGGCGTTTGCCTACCGCCAGCGGTTTAAAAAAGACTTTGTCATTGACCTAATCGGTTACCGCCGTTTCGGTCATAATGAAATGGATGAGCCGATGGCGACGAACCCGACGATGTACGCGATCATCAACCAACATCCGACCGTGCGCCAGCTGTATGCGCAAAAATTGATGGAAAAAGGGATCATCACCGAGCGGGAAGTCGACGAAATGGAGCAAGAGGTGGCCGAACGGCTGAAAATCGCCTACGAACGGGTGCCGAAAAACGAAGACGAGCTCGATTTCATCATGGATCCGCCCAAACCGGTCGTCGATCGGCTGCCGGCAGTGAAAACGGGCGTGGCGAAAGACGTGCTCCATCGTGTGAATGAAGAATTGCTGCAGTTTCCGGACGGATTCAACGTCTTTAACAAGCTTGAGCGCATTTTAAAACGGCGAAGCGGCGTGTTTGCGCAAAACGGCAAAGTCGATTGGGCGCACGCGGAAATTTTAGCGTTTGCCACGATTTTGCAAGACGGCGTGCCGATCCGCTTGACCGGGCAAGATTCGCAGCGCGGCACGTTTGCGCAGCGCCATTTGGTGCTCCATGACGTGAAAACCGGAGAAGAGTATGTGCCGCTTCACCACATCAGCGGCGCCAAAGCGTCGTTTGTCGTGTACAACAGCCCGCTGACGGAAGCCGCCGTGCTCGGCTATGAATACGGCTACAACGTTTACGCGCCGGAGACGCTCGTGCTTTGGGAAGCGCAATTTGGCGACTTCGCCAACATGGCGCAAGTGATGTTTGATCAATTCATTTCATCCGGCCGGGCGA
>NZ_LDPD01000013.1:19062-20456 GCF_001026865.1 Geobacillus sp. ZGt-1
AATCCGGGCTTGTCATGCTATTGCCGCACGGCTACGAAGGGCAAGGCCCTGAACATTCAAGCGGCCGCGTCGAGCGCTTTTTGCAGCTGGCGGCGGAAAACAACTGGACGGTTGCCAACTTATCGACGGCCGCGCAATATTTCCATATTTTGCGGCGGCAGGCGGCGCTGTTGACAAGGGAAGAAGTTCGCCCGCTCATCATTATGACGCCGAAAAGTTTGCTCCGCCATCCGCTGGCGGCATCGGATGCGGAAGCGTTCGTTGACGGTGCGTTCTCGCCGGTGCTGGAACAGCCGGGATTGGGCGCTGACGCTGGCAAAGTGGAACGCATCGTGTTTGGCACCGGCAAATTGATGATCGATTTGGCGGAACAAATCGGCAAAATGGAAGGTCTTGACTGGCTGCATATCGTGCGCATTGAAGAGCTGTACCCATTCCCGGAAGAAGCAGTGAGAGACATCATCGCCCGCTATCCGAACGTCAAAGAGCTCGTCTGGGTGCAGGAAGAACCGAAAAACATGGGCGCGTGGACGTATATGGAGCCGCACCTGCGTGCCGTTGCCCCAGACGGTGTCGATGTCAGCTATATCGGGCGGCGCCGGCGGGCGAGCCCGGCGGAAGGCGATCCGGTCGTCCACCGAAAAGAGCAGGAGCGCATCATCCGCTGTGCATTGACGAAGCATGAATGATGACTACGGAACATTTGAGGAGGGCATCAACGTGGCNGAGATCAAAGTCCCAGAGTTAGCAGAATCCATCACGGAGGGAACGATCGCCCAATGGCTGAAAAAACCGGGCGACTACGTGGAAAAAGGAGAATCGATTTGCGAGCTTGAAACGGATAAAGTGAACGTGGAAATTATGGCGGAAGAGTCGGGTGTTTTGCAACAGCTGCTGGCCAATGAAGGCGATACGGTTGCGGTTGGCCAAGCGATCGCCATTATCGGCGAAGGAGCGGCAGCACCGACTGCCGCTTTGCAAGCTGCTCCGCAGCCAGCCGATGAAACGGAAACGGTCGCGCCGGCCGACAGCAATGAACAGCCAGCGCCGCAGCCAGTCGCGGTTGCCCAGGCGCCGAGCCAGCGGCCAATCGCCTCTCCGGCCGCCCGGAAAATGGCACGTGAAAAAGGGATCGACTTGACGCAAGTGCCAACGGCTGATCCGCTTGGGCGCGTGCGCAAACAAGACGTCGCCTCGTTTGCCGCACAACCGGCCGCCGCTCCGCNGCCGGCTCCGCAAGCCGCGCCGACGTCGACGCCGGCCGCCGTTCCAGCCGCTGAGGCCGGCAAGCCGGTCATCCGCGAAAAAATGTCGCGCCGTCGGCAAACGATCGCCAAACGGCTGCTGGAAGTGACGCAAACGACCGCGATGTTGACGACATTTAACGAAATTGA
>NZ_LDPD01000013.1:20487-27020 GCF_001026865.1 Geobacillus sp. ZGt-1
AAAAAAGATAAATTTTTCGAAGAGCATGACGTCCGCCTTGGCTTTATGTCGTTTTTCGTCAAAGCGGCTGTCGCGGCGCTGAAAAAATATCCGTACGTCAACGCGGAGATCCAAGGCGATGAGATTTTGCTGAAAAAATATTACGATATCGGCGTTGCCGTATCGACGGATGAAGGGCTTGTCGTTCCGGTTGTGCGCGACTGCGACCGGAAAAACTTCGCCGAAATTGAGCGCGACATTGCCGAATTGGCAGCGAAAGCGCGCAGCAACAAGTTGTCGCTCGCCGATTTGCAAGGCGGCACGTTTACGATCACGAACGGCGGTGTGTTCGGTTCGCTTCTGTCGACCCCGCTTCTCAACGGGCCGCAAGTCGGCATTTTAGGGATGCATTCGATCAAACTGCGTCCGGTCGCCGTCGATGAAGAGCGGATCGAAAACCGTCCCATGATGTACGTCGCCTTGTCATACGACCACCGCATCATCGATGGCAAAGAGGCCGTAGGGTTCTTAAAAACGGTGAAAGACTTGATCGAAAATCCGGAAGATTTGCTGCTTGAAAGTTGATTAGGAAGGAAAAGGGGAGCCTGCGATGCGCGGGCTCTTTCTTTTTCCCCGCCTTTCCCTGATCGGTGAATGATTTTCCATGTCTTACGGAACACTACCGGAAAAAGGGGGGAATTTGATGCCAGAGCGTGGACGAAACGATCACCCGCACATGTTTTACCGCGACGGCGCCCGCGAAAGCGTCATCAACGATCCGACCGCCGACGGCGCCGAGGCGATTGGGGTGCGGACTGATGCTGATCCGATGAAGGATGCCAATCCGAATCCGTTTCACGTTGACCGCCTTAATGTCGAGGAAGGGATGAAACGGTTTCAGTCGTTTTTCGAAGAGAGGTGATCCGCCCAGCGGATCACTTTTTTCGCTGATCGCAAAGAAGGAAAATGACGAATGATCGCGAATATAATTACTTAACACCCATTCTTTTGTTGGAGGGATGACGATGGAACTTGGATTGGCGGGAAAAACGGCGCTTGTCGCTGCCTCGAGCCAAGGGCTTGGCAAGGCGATTGCGCGAGCGCTTGTGCTTGAAGGAACAAACGTGATGATCACGAGCCGAAACGAAGAAAAGTTGCACGAAGTGGCGGAAGAATTGAACAGTTTACATAAGGGACGCGTCGCTTATACGCGCACAGATGTCACCAACGCCGACGACATTCGCCAGCTTGTCGCCAAAACGGTCGAGACGTTTGGGACGATCGATTTGCTCGTCAACAACGCCGGCGGCCCTCCGGCGGGAACGTTTGAAACGGTGAGCGACGAAGACTGGCAATATGCGTTTGAGCTCAATTTGTTAAGCTATATTCGCCTCATTCGCGAAGCGCTCCCTTACTTAAAGAAAAAGGGAGGAAAAATTGTCAACATCGCCTCATCATCGATTAAAGAGCCGATTCCGGGGCTTATTTTATCCAACACGTTCCGCACTGGCATCGTTGGGCTGACGAAAACGCTTGCTGTTGAGCTGGCTCCGGATGGCATTTTAATCAATACGGTGGCTCCTGGTCGGATCGCGACGGAGCGCGTCGCCTTTTTGGACAAAGTGAATGCCGAGAAACTCGGCATTACGAAAGAAGAAATGGAAGCGCGCATGAAAAGCGCCATTCCGCTCGGCCGCTACGGAACCCCTGAAGAGTTTGCCAATGTCGTCGTCTTCTTGCTGTCCGAAGCGAATTCGTACGTTACTGGTCAAGCGCTCATTGTCGATGGCGGCATGGTGAAGGCGATTTAAGGCAAACCGACAGGAGGGAAGACCGGATGAAAACGATCGGATTCATCGGCCTTGGCGTCATGGGGAAAAGCATGGCGCGCCACTTGCTGAAGGCGGGCTATCCACTTCTAGCTTATACACGCACAAAAGAAAAGGCGGAAGACTTGCTTCAAGAAGGAGCGGTTTGGAAGGAAACGGTTGCTGATTTGGCGCGGGAGGCGGATGTCGTCATGACGATGGTTGGCGATCCGCGCGATGTCGAGCAAGTGTATTTCGGCGAGGGTGGCATTTTGGAGAATGCGCGGCCGGGAACATATGTCATCGATATGACGACGTCAACGCCGACGCTCGCGCAATCGATTTACGAGGCGGCCAAGCAAAAGGGCATCCATGCTTTGGACGCCCCGGTGTCCGGCGGCGACATCGGCGCGCGCGAAGGAACGTTGACGATTATGGTCGGCGGTGATGAGGACGTCTTTTTGGCGTGCAAGCCGATTCTCGAGCGGCTTGGCACGAACATCGTGCGGCAAGGAGGAGCTGGAGCCGGCCAGCATACGAAAATGTGCAACCAAATTGCCATCGCGACGAACATGATTGGGGTGTGCGAGGCAATGGCGTATGCGAAGCGGGCTGGTCTTGATCCATTCAAAGTGCTTGAAAGCATCGCCAAAGGGGCAGCCGGCAGCTGGTCGCTGAGCAACTTGGCGCCGCGCATGTTGTCAGGAGATTTTGCTCCTGGGTTTTACGTCAAGCATTTCATTAAAGATATGAAAATTGCGCTTGAGGAAGCCGAGCGGATGAACTTGCCGCTGCCAGGCCTGGCGCTCGCCAAGCAACTGTACGAAGAGTTGGCGCAAGCCGGTGAGGAAAACAGCGGCACGCAAGCGCTATACAAGCGGTATGTTAAGGCGTAATCGGGGCGGTTGTTCGCCCTTTTTTATCTTCTCTGTCTTCTCAGCGAAGCAGGGGAGATGGGAAGCGCAAATTCGGATGTATTTATCGAAAAATATTGAATATTTCCTCTTGTAGAGGTATAGTAAAAGTAGAAACAACATACCAACCGGTTAGTATAAAAGGGAGGGGAGCATATGGACTTTTCTTATTCACCAAAAGTGAAAGAGTTGATCAAAAAATTAAGCGCTTTCATGGAGGATTACATTTATCCGAACGAGAGGGTGTATGAGGAGCAGCTGAACACACAAGAGTCGAGATGGTCGGGCGTGCCGCCGATCATCGAAGAATTGAAGGAAAAGGCGAAAAAAGAAGGGCTTTGGAATTTGTTTTTGCCAGACAGCGAATACGGCGCGGGATTAACGAATGTGGAGTACGCGCCGCTTTGCGAAATAATGGGCCGCTCGCTCATCGCCCCGGAAGTGTTCAACTGCAATGCGCCCGATACGGGCAATATGGAAGTGCTCGTCCGCTATGGCACAGAGGAGCAAAAGAAAAAGTGGCTCATCCCGCTCTTGAACGGAGAAATCCGCTCGTGCTTTTCGATGACGGAGCCGGATGTCGCGTCGAGCGATGCGACGAACATTCGCGCTTCGATCGTTCGCGACGGCGATGAGTATGTCATCACCGGACGGAAATGGTGGTCGTCTGGCGCCGGCGACCCGCGCTGCAAAGTCGCCATCGTGATGGGAAAAACGAACCCCGATGCGCCAAAACATGAGCAACAGTCGATGATCATCGTTCCGCTTGATACGCCGGGCGTGAAAATCGAACGGATGCTGCCGGTGTTCGGCTTTGACCATGCGCCGCACGGGCATGCCGAAATTACGTATGACCATGTGCGCGTGCCGAAAGAAAACATCATTTGGGGCGAAGGAAAAGGGTTCGCCATCGCTCAAGGCCGGCTTGGCCCGGGACGGATCCACCATTGCATGCGCCTCATCGGAGCGGCGGAGCGAGCGCTTGAACTCATGTGCCGGCGCGTACAGTCGCGGGTGGCGTTCGGCAAGCCGCTCGCTGAACACGGTGTCATCCGCGAGTGGATCGCCCAGTCGCGCATTGAGATCGAGCAGGCGCGCTTGCTGACGCTAAAGGCGGCGTACATGATGGATACGGTCGGCAACAAAGCGGCGCGCAAAGAAATTGCGATGATTAAAGTGGTGGCGCCCAATGTCGCTTTGAAGGTCATCGACCGTGCCATTCAGGCGTTTGGCGCCGCTGGGGTGAGCAACGATTTTCCGCTTGCCGCCATGTGGGCGAACTCGCGCACGCTCCGTCTGGCCGATGGGCCGGACGAAGTGCATAAAGAGCAAGTTGCCAAGCTTGAATTGCGGCAATATCAACAATAAGGGAGAGGAAGTGGTCGTATGCATGTGTTGGACTTATTTAAAATCGAGGGGAAAACCGCCATTGTCACTGGCGGTGGGCGCGGGCTCGGCGAGCAAATTGCCGTCGGTCTTGCCGAAGCCGGGGCGAACGTCGTCGTTTGTTCGCGGAAAGTGGAAGCGTGCGAGCAAGTGAAAGAAAAGCTTGAACAGCTCGGCGTCCGTTCGCTGGCGCTGCGGTGCGATGTGACGAATCCGGAGGAGGTCAAACATGTCGTCGAAACGACCGTCAAAGAGTTTGGCGGCATCGACGTTTTAGTCAACAACAGCGGAGCGACGTGGGGAGCGCCGGTCGAGGAAATGCCGCTTGAGGCATGGCAAAAGGTGATCAACGTCAACGTTACCGGCACGTTTCTCATGAGCCAGGCGGTCGGCAAGGTGATGATCGCCAAACAAACCGGCGGTTCCATCATCAATATCGCTTCCGTCGCTGGCCTTGGCGGCACGCACCCGGACATTTTAAATACGATCGGCTACAACACGAGCAAAGGGGCGGTTATTACGTTTACGAGGGACCTAGCAGCCAAATGGGGGAAGCACGGCATTCGCGTCAACGCGGTGGCGCCGGGCTTTTTCCCGACGAAAATGTCAAAAGTCGTTCTTGAACGCGTTGGGAAAAAAGTGCTCGAGCATACGCCGCTCGGCCGCTTTGGCGGCGAAGATGACTTGAAAGGGGCCGTCTTGTTTCTCGCTTCCCCGGCGTCCGCCTTTGTCACGGGCGCGCTCCTCGTCGTTGACGGCGGCAGCCATGCGACCGGCATTTAATTAAAAAAGGGGGAAACGCAAATGAGCGAAAAACGGGCGTTGTCTCTTTATCCGGAACACATTTCGTTCTATATGGATATTCCCGACAAAACGGTATGCGATGTACTGCATGAACGAGCGGCGGAATTCGGCTCCCAGCCGGCGCTGACATTTTACGACAAGACGATCACCTATGCCGAGCTTGAGGCGGCGGTCAACCGTTTCACCTCAAGCCTGCAGGCGCTTGGGGTGCAAAAAGGCGACCGCGTCGCGATTATGCTGCCGAACTGCCCGCAGTATGTCATCGCTTACTACGGCATTTTGCAGGCGGGCGCGATCGTCACACAAGTGAACCCGATGCTTGTTGAGCGCGAACTTGCCTATTTGCTCAAAGACTCCGGCGCCGAGACGATCGTCATTTATGAACCGCTTTATCCGCGCCTTGCCGCCGTCAGAGGGGAGACAGCCGTCAAACAAGCGATCACTGTCAGCTTCGGAGCGCCGCCATCCGTTTCGCTGGCTGAAGGAGATGTCACGTTTGACGAATTTCTTGCTGCAGGAAGCGGAGCTGTGCGCCCGGTGTCGATCGAATCAACGCATGACGTCGCTGTGTTGCAATATACTGGCGGGACGACAGGGCGCTCAAAAGGGGCGATGCTCACCCATCGCAACATTTTCGCCAACGTCTTGCAATGCGCCGAATTTTTCAAAGGGACATTTGAGTTCGGGAAAGAGCGATATTTAACTGTCATCCCGTTGTTCCACGTGTTCGCGATGACGTCGGGAATGAACTTGGCCATTTACCAAGGAGCGGAAAACATTTTGCTGCCGCGCTTTGAGCTGAAAGAAGTGTTGGAGACGATTCGCGACAAGCAGCCGACCGTGTTTCCAGGCGTGCCGACGATGTATGTCGCTATTACAAATACTCCTGGAGTCGAGCAATACGGCATCAGTAGCATTAAAACGTGCAACAGCGGCAGCGCGCCGATGCCGCTTGAATTGATGCGCGATTTCGAAGCGAAAACGGGAGCGGTTATCCTTGAAGGATACGGCTTGTCCGAAGCCTCGCCAGTGACGCATTGCAATCCGCCGTTTGCGGCGCGCAAGCCGGGCACGGTCGGCATCGGCATGCCGCTGACCGAGTACAAAGTCGTCGATGTGGCGACTGGCACGCAAGAGCTGCCGCCAGGCGAAGTCGGCGAGCTGATTATCCGTGGACCGCAAGTGATGAAAGGCTATTGGAACATGCCGGAAGAAACGGCGGCGGCGCTGCGCGACGGTTGGCTGTACACTGGCGATTTGGCTTCGATTGACGAGGAAGGGTATGTGACGATTGTCGACCGGAAAAAAGATCTGATCATCGCCGGCGGCTATAACATTTATCCGCGTGAAATCGAAGAAGTGCTGTACGAACATCCAGCGGTGAAAGAGGCGGCGGCAGTTGGTGTGCCTGATCCGTACCGCGGCGAAACGGTGAAGGCGATTATCGTTTTAAAAGATGGAATGCAGGCAAGCGAAGAAGAAATTCTTGCCCATTGCCGAAAAAACTTAGCGGCGTACAAAGTGCCGCGCATTGTCGAGTTCCGTGCCGAACTGCCGAAGACGAACGTCGGGAAAATTTTGCGCCGCGCCTTGCGTGAAGAGGCGTCCCGCCCGCAATAACAGAGGGCTTTCGGCCAAGTCC
>NZ_LDPD01000013.1:27046-38018 GCF_001026865.1 Geobacillus sp. ZGt-1
CAATAGCTGGCAGCGACTACATTTTAGGCAAGAGGTGTAAAAACATGAAGGAGAAAATTATGGCTGCCAGCATTGAGCTGTTTGAACAAAATGGGTTCAGCGAAACATCGATCCAAGACATCGTTGACGCCCTCGGGGTGACAAAAGGGACGTTTTATTACTATTTTACAAGCAAAGAAGAACTGTTGATGGATATTCACCTTCGCTACATTGAAGGGCTGCTTGACGAAGAGGAGCGCATTATAAGCGATAAACGGCGCCCGTTGCGGGAGAAGCTGTATGACATTATCTTCATGCTCATTCATAATGTCGAGCGGCAAGGACGGGAAGCACGCATTTTTTTTCGTGAAATGAAGCATTTGAGTGAGGAGCATTTACAAAAAGTAAAAGAAAAGCGCGATTTGTTTCGCCAACGGTTGCAGGCGTTAATTGAGGAAGGAATGAAAAACGGTGAACTGCGCTGCGATTTGTCGCCATCGATCGCCACGCTTACCGTTCTTGGGGCGGCCAATTGGAGCTACCAATGGTTTCGTCCGGACGGCGAGCTGACCGATGCCGAGGTGGCGAAGCAGATGGTGGAGATCCTGCTTGATGGCATGAGCGCGCCGTCTGTCTCGAAAGCCGAGTGAAAAGAGAGACAAACAAGTTTGATCCGAGGTGTGTCGATGGATGCTGCCCGTGCGGCGGCATGGCGCGCTTGAATTGTTGACCAAGGGGGAGAGGGAGATGACAGCGATTATTCCAGTGCGCAAGGGGGAAGAACTGCCGGCAGGGAAGCTGGCCAAGTTTTTGCGCACGGTGCTGCCGGACATGCCGGATGGGGAGCTCGAGATCCAGCAATTTTCCGCCGGCCGGTCGAATTTGACGTATTTGCTCCGCTGTGGGGAGTGGGAGGCGGTGCTGCGCCGGCCGCCGTTTGGCCCGGTGCCGCCGAAAGCGCACGATATGAAGCGGGAGAGCACGTGGCTTTCTGAAATCCATCCGCTGTTCCCGCTCGCCCCGAAACCATTCTATTTTTGTGAAGACGAATCGGTGATCGGCAGTCCGTTTTTCGTCATGGAGCGGCGGCATGGCGTCGTGATTGACAGTGATTTTCCCGATGGCATCACTCCGACGGAGGAGGTTTGCCGTGGCATTTCCGAGACGATGGTCGAGACGCTTGTCCGTATCCATCAAATTGATTATACGAACACACGCCTCGTTCAGATGGTAAAGCCGGATGGGTTTATGGAACGGCAAGTGCACGGATGGATCCAGCGCTATGAGCGGGCCAAGACGGATGATATTCCGGAAGCCGAGGCGCTGATGAAGTGGCTCGCTTCTCATATTCCACCGCAGCGCGAAGCAACCGTAATCCATTACGATTTTAAGCTGAATAACGCTTTGTTTGCCAAAGACGACATCACCAAAATGGTTGGGCTGTTTGATTGGGAGATGTCGACGGTCGGGGATCCGCTTGCCGATTTGGCGGTGGCCATGAGTTATTGGATTGAGGAAGACGATCCTCCACTCATTAAAAGTGGGTTTGGCCGCGCGCCGGTCACCGTCCGTCCCGGTTTTTATACGCGCGAACAGTTTATTGAGGCATATGCCAAAAAAAGCGGCCGTGATGTGTCCGATATACACGTTTATTTAACGTTTGCCTACTTTAAATTAGCGGTCATTTGCCAGCAAATTTATTACCGCTACCGCCGCGGACAGACGAACGATGAGCGGTTTCGCCATTTTGGCCAGTTTGTCGAAGCGCTCATTGAGCATGCATGGCAGCTGGCGACAGGACGGTGAGGCGGCGTGATGACAAAAGTGCATGTCGTGCTGCGCAAAGAAGACATTGATGAGATGGCGCTTGCTGATCGAAAGGTGGCTGTCGTGTTCGATGTTTTGCTTGCCACCTCGTCGATTACAGCAGTTCTCTCTGCCGGCGCTCGTTCGGTGATCCCGGTGCGCGATGCCGAGGAGGCCAAGGAGATCGCGCTTCGCTTGCCAGAGGGCAGCTATGAGCTCGTCGGCGAATACGAAGGGCGGACGATCGCCGGTTTTCATCCGCCGGCGCCGCTGTTTTTGCAAACGGTTTGTCCAGGGAAAACAGTCGTGCTATCGACGACCAATGGCACGGTGGCGATTCGCAGAGCTCAGCCAGCCCGTGCGGTGTACGCGGCGAGCTTGCTGAACAGCCCGGCGGTCAGCGAGCATATTTGCCGTTTACATCAGGAAGAGACGATCATTGTGATTTGTTCCGGCTCGTCGGGCCGTTTTTGCCTAGAAGACTTTTATGGCGCCGGCTACTTTGTGCACTGCTTGATCGAGCAAGGGATCAACGCGGCGGAGCTGTCCGACAGCGCGACGGCCGCATGGTTCTTTTACCGGCAATATTCAGATGAAGGAAAGGCGAAAGAAGTGTTGTCTGCCTCGCGCGTCGGCCGTTGGATGACGGCGTACGGCTTGGAAAAAGAAATCGACTACATCAACCGGCACGGGTCGCTTTCTGCCGTTCCAAAACTTGAGCTGGGGCCGTTCGGCCTGGAACTGCGCAATATGGCGTCGACAAAAGTAACGAAAGAGGGGATATCGCCATGAAATTTGTCCAATTCGTTGAATACGGTGGACCGGATGTCTTGCGTGTTTGCGAAGGCGAACGTCCGAAACCCACGGGGCGGCAAGTCGTGATTGAAGCTGAAGCGATCGGCGTCAACTATGCGGATACAGCCCGACGGGAAGGCCGCTATGTTGTGCCGACGCCGCTTCCGTTCATCCCTGGGACGGAAGTGGCCGGCGTTGTCCGTGAAGTTGGTCCGGAGGTGCAAACGGTCCTCCCGGGGCAACGCGTCGTCGCGTTGATCGAATCCGGCGGCTACGCTGAGTTTGTCGCCGTCGATGAACGGGCGGTCGTGCCGCTTCCGGATGGAATGGATGCCCGGCAGGCGGCGGCCTTGCCGGTGCAAGGGCTAAGCGCCTACCATATTCTCAAAACGATGGGCCGCTTGGAAGAAGGGGAGACGGTGCTCGTTCATGCCGCAGCCGGCGGCGTTGGGACGATTGCCGTCCAATTGGCGAAACGGTTCGGCGCCAAAATGGTCATCGCCACGGCAAGCACGGAGGAAAAACGAGCGCTCGCCAAACAGCTTGGCGCTGATGTCACCATTGATTATACAAAAGACAGCTGGGCTGCGGACGTGATGGAGGCGACCGGTGGGCGCGGCGTCGATGTCGCTTTGGAAATGGCGGGCGGCGATGTCTTTCATCAGACGCTCGATTGCCTTGCTCCGTTCGGCCGCCTGGTCGTATATGGGGCGGCGAGCGGGGAAATGACGCGTCTCAATCCAGTCCGGCTGATGGCGAAAAACTGGTCAGTGATCGGCTTTTTCTTGCCGCAAATCATGAAAAAGCGGGCGTTGTACGAACAAAGTTTGCGGGAATTGCTCGCGTGGGTGCAGGAAGGAAGCCTGAAGCTGATGATCGGCGGCGTCTACCCGCTTGAGCAGGCTTCTGAAGTGCATCGGCTGCTGCAGGGGCGGAAAACGCATGGCAAGCTATTGCTTGTGCCATAAGTAAAGAAGAGGGTGTTCCAAAAGGATTGGGACACCCTTTTCTTGTATATTCCCCTAAAGCCAATGATGAACAAAAGTCGAAAGAAAAGCAGCCTTTTTCTAATGGGGGCATGGCGGCCTAAACCGATACGATTTTTGAAAACCGTTACGGTCTGCGGCGCTTCGTTTGGATATACCGCTCGAGCCGGTCAAGCCCTTCTTTGAGCACATCGAGCGAATAAGCGTACGACAGGCGGACATGGCCTTCACCGTATTCGGAAAAGGCGCTGCCGGGAACGAGGGCGACCCCGGCGTTTTCGACGACATCGAGGGCAAAATCAAACGAAGACATGCCAAAGGCGGCGATTGACGGAAACAAGTAAAAGGCTCCATCCGGCTTCTCAACCGGCAGCCCCATGGCGGTGAGACGATGATAGGCATACTCAAGCCGTTCGGCGTAAGCGGCGCGCATCGCCTCGGCGTCGTGTTTGCCGGCGGTCAGCGCCTCCACCGCCGCTTTTTGGCTGATCGATGACGTGCACGAGACGCTGTATTGGTGCACTTTCACCATTTGTTCAACGGCGAACGCTGGAGCGAAGACAAACCCGATGCGCCAACCGGTCATGGAGTGCGATTTGCTTAAACCGTTGATGACGATCGTCTGCTCCGGCAGCCACTCGGCGATCGAGTGATGGCGTCCGTGGTAAACGAGCTCGCTGTAAATTTCATCGGAAACGATCCAAATCGGCCGTCCTTTCAAAAGGGAAGCGATGTTCTCAAGCTCTTCGGCTGACAGCGCCGTCCCGGTTGGATTTGATGGGTATGGAAGAACGAGGCAGCGCGTCTTTTCCGTCAAATAAGGCGCAATGAGCTCAGCCGACAGACGGAAACCGTTTGGCCTTGTGTCGATGTACACCGGTTTCGCTCCGCACAGGCGGATGAGCGGTTCATAGCCAGGATAGACGGGTGCGGGAAGAAGCACTTCCGTCCCTTCCTCCAAAATCGTGCGGAATGCGATATCGAGCGCTTGGCTGGCGCCGACGGTGGCGATGACTTCGTCCGGCGTGTAGCGAAGGCCGTACTTGTCAGCGACGAATTGGCAAGCCGCCTGGCGCAGTTCCAGCAGGCCGGCGTTCGCCGTATACGTCGTGAAGTCGGCGGCAATGGCTTCTTGGGCGGCTGCTTTTACATGATCAGGCGTCGGAAAATCCGGCTGGCCGATTGTCAAGGAAACAAGCCCCGGCCGTCCGGCGACGAGATTGAAAAATTGGCGGATGCCTGATAGCTGAATCGCTTGAACGCGTGGCTGAATGAGGTGTCTCACGTGTTGTCCACCTTTCCGTTTTTTTCTCTATTGTACCATCCATGCCGAAAAACGAAAAAACAAAAATGAGCCCCTTTCCGTTCGGACCGTTCCTGCACACGGAAATGGGCTCATCCTGTCATAGACGATTCACACTCCAACATTGTTCGCTCCTTTTACGCGCCGTATTTTTTCAACAGGTCGTTATATTGGGCGGAAAGCTTGAAAAACAACGGCTTGTTGCCGGCCGCGAGCGCTTCATCAATTTGTTCCATCAGTTTTTTTCTTTGAAACTGGAAGATCGCTTCTTTCAGCACTTGTTCGGCCATCGGCCCGTAGCTGCTTTTTTCTTCCGGCTGGTTGAACAAAACGGCGCCTTCATTCGGGTATTGTTTTTCGTACATGATTCAGTCCCTCCCATATGGGAACGAAACAGTTCCCTTTCTTATATTATCGTCGTTTTTGATGCTAATGTAAAGAAAATTTAGATAAATATTTTTTGTCAATTTTTTCTCTACATGATTTTTATACCCGTTTTTTGTTGGGACTTAACAGTTTTTCGGTTATGATAAGAGGAGAACAAGGCAAAGGTGATGGCGATGATTCGCACGTGTGTCGTGACAAAAGAATTTGAGATTTTGTATGATGTTGACTTAACGCTTGTCAACAGCCCGGACGTCTCATGGTATTGGGTTGACTTTCATGAGCCGACGGATGAGGAATCGGCGCTGCTCGCCTCCTTTTTCCGTTTTCACCCACTGGCGATTGAAGACTGTCTCGAATATGTGCAGCGGCCGAAGCTCGATTTTTATGACCGCTACTTGTTTGTTGTGCTTCATGCCATTGCCGGAATGACGCTGGAGGCTGAGGAAGTCGATTTGTTTGTCGGGCAAAATTTCATCGTTTCGTTTCATAAGTCGGCCATTCACGCGGTCGATGAGGTGTGGGAGCGATTGAAGCATGAAGAAGATGTTCAGCAGGGGCCGTTTCACGTCATGTACCGGCTGATCGACAAGCTTGTGGATGATTATTTTCCACCGCTTTACCATATTGAAGACGTGCTGAACGATTTAGAGGAGAATACGAACAATGAACCGATTCACGACATTATTGAAAAAGTGTTTGACATCCGCGGCGATTTATCGAAGCTGCGCCGAACGATCGTGCCGATGCGCGACTTGTTGTACCGCATCATCCATTCCGACCGGCTGCAGCGCATGAAAGAACGGCAGCTGTACTTTCATGACATTTATGATCATTTGCTGAAGCTGTCGGAAATGATTGAGACAAACCGAGAAATTACCGCGGATATCCGCGACAGCTATTTATCGCTCAACTCGAATCGAATGAACAATATTATGATGACATTTACAGCCATTACGACCATTTTCATGCCGCTCTCCTTTATTGCCGGCATTTATGGGATGAACTTTGATTATATGCCTGAATTGCACTGGAAGTACGGATACTTTGTTGTATTGGCTGCCATGGCGGTGATCGGCATGACGATGTTCGTCTGGTTTAAGCGCAACGGCTGGTTTCAGTTGTTGAAAGGCGACTGGGCGAAGGAGGAGCGGGAGCGCCGCCAGTAGCCGTATAAAACGGGCTGTTCCCCTCATATATATAATTACATAATGACGGCAGCGTAAGCGCGAAGGAGGGGAACCGATGGCAAGAGGAATTTGGGGAGTCGACTCGGCGCAAGCCGTAACGGATCAGCTGTTTCAATGCGTGCGGACGGAGCTTGGCTATCCGAAATTTTGGGGCCGTTATTTGTCGGAAGTGCCGAACGTGTCCGAAGGGTTGACACGCGACGAGATCGCCCGCATCCGCAGCTATGGCGTGAAGGTGCTGCCGATTTATAACGCCTTCCGCGAAGCGGTCGGCTATGCGAACGGTCAGGTGGCGGCGCGCAACGCGGTGTTCCATGCGCGGCGGCTCGGCATTCCGAAAAATAAACTGCTGTTTGCCAACATCGAAGACTTTTTCGCTGTGGATGCCGCTTGGATCGCTGCTTGGGTGGAAACGCTCTATCCGACCGGATACCGGCCGGGGCTGTACGCGGACCCGACGAAAGGGGATTTCGCCGCTGCCTATTGCGAGGCGGTCAGCCGGAACAACCAAGTGGCGGTGCAGGCGGTCATTTGGAGCGCCGCACCAANGCCGGGAACGACGAAAGAGCAGAAAGCGCCGCGCTATCAGCCGGCTGCCCCGCCTTGCAGCGCGAATGTCTGGGTGTGGCAGTACGGGCGTGATGCAGAAGTCTGCCCGGTTGACACGAATTTAGCTGACCGACGCCTATTGGACTTTTTGTATTGAACAAAGCCGTTGCAAAAAAAGGCAGCGGCTTTTTTATGCGGCTGGGAAATTGTTGGCTGTTGCGCGTCTTTTCTTTTAATTTTTTTGCTTGGATCGATTATATTAGTAATAGGAAAAAAGGAGGATGTCAGTCGGTTGGGGAAAACGGAACGATGATCGAAAGGAGAGGGAATATGGATCGGTCTGTCGCCTCACTGTTGGATCGCATCCATGAACAATACGAACGATGGAGGACGGGACCGCCGCTTGACGGTGTGGAATTGGCCCGATTTTTCAATGCTGTCGGCCGGACGGCGGCGGTGATTGGCCTTAGCGACATCGCTGCTGAAGCAGAGCGGCTCATTCACCGGTTGAACGGCCAAACGGAACGGCAATGGACAGCGGAGGAGGCGCTGATAGAGATGGTTCCTCTCCTTCGCTGCTTCTATGAAGCCGGGGAAGCGGCTTCTGCCACCATTCCCTCTTCGCACCGCCAAGGGCCGAAAGCAGCGATTCTCCTCTGTGGAAATGATCCCCTGTTTTTTGCTTACGTCCGCGGCGCCCTGCAAACCGTGCCATGGCGTTTCACGACGATTCCCTCCCTTGAGCAGGCGGCCGCGTCGATGTTTCGTCTCAGCCCGGATTGCATCATCGTCAGCGTGAAGGAGGGAGAGTGGGAGAATCCGGACTTGACGGTTTTGCTTGAGCGCGCCGGACAGCGCCCCTATCTTCCTGTTGTCATTGTGAGGAGAGACGAGGGCAAAGAGGGGCGGTTGAAAGGTTATGAGCTTGGCGCGGATGATGTCATCACCACCCCAGCGGCAGATGAGCTGTTCGTTCGCGTTCGCCGGCTCATTGAAAAAAAACGAAAAATCGATGACCTTGTGCTCATTGACGAATTGACAGGTGTGTACAACCGGAAGTATTTGCCGCGGGTATACGCCCGCCTTCGGAGCGACCTCGAGCGTTACGGAGCGCCAAGCTGTTTGGCGTTGCTTGATTTGGACCATTTCAAACAAGTCAATGACCGTTTCGGCCACCTTGCAGGCGATGCGGTATTGCAAAAGCTGGCTGCCTTTTTGCGCCAACATACACGTGGAGTGGATACCGTCGTTCGCTTTGGGGGCGAAGAGTTTGTCGTTTGGCTGGCCAAAACGTCCAAAAGCGAGGCTCGTGCAGTGCTTGAGCGGCTGCAACGCCAGTTCGCCGCCGAAAAAATCGAGGCGGATGGCGCACTTCTATCATGTACGTTTTCCGCCGGCCTGGTTGAGTGCGATGAACCGGATCGGCCGCTTGACTATTGGCTGCGTCTGGCCGACAAGGCGCTGTATGCGGCGAAACGAGGCGGCGGCAATCGGATCGAAGAGGCGGCGCGTGAGAAAAGCGGTTCTTCGGATGAGGCCCCAAGCCAAGCATCAACGGATCGGCGGCGATGGGCGATTGCCATCGTAGACGACGATGAACTCGTGCGGATGATGATTGCTGATCTTGTCCGCAAGCTCGTCAATGAGCAGGGGAGGAAAGCAGACATTTACGAGTTTGGCGACGGCCTTTCGTTTCTCGAATCTCCGTTTTATCAAAGCGGGCGGCAATCTGTCGTCATTTTGGATCGGGTGATGCCAAAAATGGACGGCCTTGAGGTGCTGAACCGCCTCCGTCAAGAGCGAAAGCCATACAAGGTGATGATGCTAACGTCGCGCCAAGATGAGCGGGATATTGCCCATGCGCTGAACCGAGGAGCGGACGAATATGTGACAAAGCCGTTCAAATGGTTTGAACTTGAGGCGCGGCTGCGCCGGCTGCTGAAGGAGCTGGATGAGTGATGGCGCTGTTGGTCGTCTTCACGGCAGCAATCGCTTTGTTTGCGGTGTTGATCGTTTTGTTCCTCTATCTCGTGGTGCGCAAATGGCGGGAAAACCGGCGCCAAGCCCGGCTGCGAGTTTATAAGGAACGGCATCGGCTTTGGTTGCTTCGGTATCTGCTCGGCGAGGAGGAACAGATGCTTTTGCCGGCTTCCCCTCTTGAGCGTGAAGCGATGATGGAGCTTCTTGACCATTTTGCTTCACTCTTGAACGGAGAGCAAGTGCAGGAGCGAATTCGAACATTGGCGGAGATGCATTTCCAAGGATGGCTGCATCGAAGGCTGTCAAGCCGTCATTGGAGCGAGCGGATGAACGCGCTGTTTTTGATCGAGGATTTGCAGGTGAAGGCGATGCTGCCGGAGATGGAGCGGCTGTATCGCTCCAACCGGGTGACGAAAGGTGAGGCGGCGAAACTATTGGCCATTTTCGCCCAATTTGATTACAGCCCAGTGATTGCATATGTGCTCGAACCGAAATATAAGTTAACGGAGTTTTCCTATCGGGTCATTTTTGGCCATATGAGCGAGCGGCTTCTTCGACAGGTGGAACAGCGATTTGATGAGCTGCCGCGGGCAGGGAAATGCGCGTTCATCGATATGATCGGCATCCGTCGACGAGGGGAGCGATCGTTTTTGCTGGAGCTGTTGGCATCAGATGAGTTGGAGCTTCGTGTTCGCGCGCTTAAGGCGATGGCAGAAATTGGCGTTTCAATTGAAGCGACAAAGCTTGATCGCCACTTGCGCTCGCCGCATTGGCAAGAGAGGCTGATGGCAGTCCGTCTTGCCGGAAAATGCCGCGAAGAATGGTTGCTTCCCTTGCTCTATGAGCGGCTGGCCGACCGTTCATTCGCCGTTCGTTCGGAAGCGGCTGCCTCCATCGTGCGCCTGCCGGGCGGTCGGGCGATGCTGCATAAAGCGGCGTGCACAGCGGAGGACCGTTATGCCCGTGACATGGCGAAGCAATGGATTGGAGAGGAGGGGTGATGGTGGAAGGGGGGCAAGCGTTTCTATCGGCTATTGGGCATGTCGTGCTCATTTATATGGCTGTCGTTCTCGCCTTTTATACGTTTTTGCTTGTGGTAGCTTTCATTCACTTGCGCCGCACTCGTCGTCTTGACGATTGGGAGCCGTATGAAGAATTGCTCGATGCCAGCTACGCAAAACCGATATCGATCCTTGTTCCAGCTTATAATGAGGAAGCCGGCATCGTTGGTTCGGTTCGCTCACTGCTAGCCATCGAATACCCGGAGTATGAAGTCATTGTCATTAATGATGGGTCGACTGACAAGACACTTAAGCGGTTGATCGATCATTTTCATCTGAAGCCGGTCTATCGCGTCATTCGCCGTCAGCTGGCGGCGAAGGAAATCAAGGCGGTTTACCAGTCGCCCGATTACCCGCATTTGTTTGTGCTGGATAAAGAAAACGGCGGGAAAGCCGATGCATTGAACGCCGGAATCAACGCCGCCCGCTATCCATACATTTGCTCCATCGACGGCGATTCTGTTCTTGAGCGGCGCGCGTTTTTGAAGGTGATGAAACCGATGCTTGAATCCGACGGAGAGGTCATTGCTTCTGGAGGGACGGTCCGGATCGCCAATGGCTGTCGGATTGAACGCGGTGAAATCGTCAAGGTCGGTTTGTCGCGGCGGCCGCTTGTCATTATGCAGACAATTGAATATTTGCGTGCGTTTTTGCTCGGCCGCCTCGGCTTAAGCCGCCATAACTTGCTGCTCATCGTTTCTGGGGCATTCGGCGTTTTTTTTAAGCCGTGGGTGATCGAAGCAGGCGGATATACGGATACAGCTGGAGAGGATATGGAACTCGTTGTGCGCCTGCATCGACTGGCGCGCGAAAAAAACGAGGAGAAAAAAATCATCTATATCCCCGACCCGGTTTGCTGGACAGAAGCGCCGGAAACGTATGGGGATTTGCGGAGGCAGCGGCGGCGCTGGCATCGCGGGCTTTTGGAAAGCTTATGGA
>NZ_LDPD01000013.1:38024-40135 GCF_001026865.1 Geobacillus sp. ZGt-1
GATCGATGCTATTCAATCCAAAATATGGCTCAATCGGCCTTCTTTCGCTGCCGTATTTTTGGTTCATTGAGCTTCTTGGTCCGATCGTTGAATTGATGGGCTATATTGTCGTTGTTTTCTCCTTATTTCTCGGAAACTTGTACGTCGAATTCGCTCTTCTTTTGCTGACGGTTTCGGTTTTGTACGGTTCGCTGTTATCAGCAGCAGCCGTCTTGCTTGAAGAGTGGACTGAGCGGAAGTTCCCGAGCATCTCTGATTTGGTGAAGCTGTTTTTCTTCGCGTTGACTGAGACATTTTGGTACCGTCCGCTTACCGCTTGGTGGCGGTGCGAAGGGGTGATCGACGCTGTTCGCCGGAAAAAGCAATGGGGGAGCATAAAGCGAAAAGGAGTGTCGGTGTAAACATAGGTAGAGAATAGAGCGAAAAGGGTGCGCCTCGGCTTGACGAATCAGTGCATGTCTCCCCAAGTGATCGTGATCGAACCCAAAGAGGAATATTCACGAAAACATGATGAATTGAAAGAGAAAAGCCAGGTCACGGCTCGGCGTCCGCTTAATAGCGGTCGCCGAGCCGTTTAAATACGGGTCTTGTCAGCCGTTTCGGCTTTTGTTCCGGCTTTTCCTTCAGTCCGGTGTAGGCGATGAGAATGGCTTTTGCCTCTGACAGCGGCATCCGAGCTGGAGGGTTGCGGTATGAATCGTTGAGAGAGCCAAGGTGCGGAAGGGCGGCGAAATCTTGTTTTGTCGGTGGGATGTGGAAGTAGTAGTCGCCGACGGCGACAAGCACGTCGGATTGCTGTTGGCTGTATCTCGGATTGCGGGAAAAATGGAGGCCCACTTTTTTCGCCTTGCCCTCCTCAAGCAGCTTCTCGATCGCTTTTTTCTTCAGAAGATAAAGAAACGAAGGGTTCAATGCTGTTTTGGCATGGCGGTTGACGGTAAAAATCGCTTTGGCAATATTGTCGACCGTCAATTGCACCGGTTTCATCGGCATGTCTCCTTTTTTCTTTCTATTATAACATAGGAAGCGGTGTTGTTGCCCGGTTTGTCCTACTTCTATCCGGGGGTAAGCGAAAAAACGGTCAACTCCGGCGGAGCGAAGAAGCGAAGCGGCACCCTTGTTGTGCCAAGGCCGCGGTTGACGTACAACAAGAGTCCGCCGACGTGGTAAAACCCTTCATAATACCGCTCAGACAACGGCGGCGTGATGAGCGGTCCGATAAACGGCAACTGAATTTGCCCGCCGTGGCTATGGCCGGAGAGTTGAACGTGAATAGGGAAGCGGCGAGCCTCAATGGCACCGTCCGGCTCATGAACGAGGGCGATCGTATATGTCGCCCGCGGAATGCCGTTCGTCATTTTCGACCAGTCCGGGCGTCCGAGCATCATATCGTCGCTGCCGGCGATAGCGATCGCGTCATGGCCGCGCCGGACGAGTGCATGCTCATTGACGAGAACGCGGAACCCGGCTCGTTCCATCAATCGACGGTAAATATCTGTCCCGTAGCCGCCGTGATCATGGTTTCCGTAAATACAAAATTTTCCAAGAGGAGCACGGACGCCAGCCAACGCCTCAGCGACCGCGTTGACGTGCGGATACCGGTTCGCCTCATGGAGCAGATCACCTGTGAATACGACGAGATCGGGCCCGAGTTCGTTGATGCGGCCGATAATGCGGTAAAAGCGTTTCAAGCCGTAATAATGGCCGAGATGGAGATCACTGAACTGCAGCAGCTTGACGCCGGCAAACGACTTTGGGATCAGCGGATGCGACAGCGCATGGTGCGTCACGGTCAGCTCGGCTGGCTCAATCCAGCGGGCGTATCCAGAGGCGGCTGCCATCGCCAGCGCTGCGCTGAAACTTGTGCGCGCCAGCTTTTTCAAAAAGGCGCGCCGGCTTAGTTTGGTTGTTTCGATATGGTGCATCGTTTCGCCGTCCTTTCACAAGCAGCTTTATTATAACGAAAAGAGAGGGAAAAGGACAATAGGAGGACTAAGATGTTCGAATATTCCACTATTTTATGATATGATAAAAATGAATGAGTAATCAGTCATAGGAGGAGAAATGGATGAACGGAAAAGTGATCATTGTGACCGGCGGGTCGAGCGGAA
>NZ_LDPD01000013.1:40153-66122 GCF_001026865.1 Geobacillus sp. ZGt-1
AGCGGTTTGTTTCTGATGGGGCCAACGTCGTCATTACGGGAAGGCGGGCCGAGGCGCTCGAAGAGGCCAAGCGGGAAATCGCCGCGCCGGATGGAGGGAAAGTGCTTACGATCCCGATGGATGTGCGCAACCCGGAACAAGTGGCGCACATGGTGGAGCGGACTGATGCGGAATTCGGCCGCATCGATGCCCTCATCAACAACGCGGCTGGCAATTTCATTTGCCCGGCGGAAAAGTTGTCGATCAACGGCTGGAACAGCGTCATTAACATTGTGTTAAACGGCACGTTTTACTGCAGCCGGGAAGTCGGCAACTACTGGATTCAGCGCGGCTTGAAAGGGAACATTATCAACATCGTTGCGACATATGCCTGGCATGCCGGCGCCGGGGTCATTCATTCAGCGAGCGCCAAGGCTGGAGTGCTGGCAATGACGCGCACGCTTGCTGTGGAATGGGGGAAAAAGTACGGCTTCCGCGTCAATGCAATCGCTCCCGGACCGATTGAGCGGACCGGCGGGGCGGAGCGGCTTTGGGAATCAGAGGAAGCGGAGCGGATGACGTTGGAAAGCGTGCCGCTCGGGCGGCTCGGGACGCCGGAAGAAATCGCGGCGGTCGCTTCGTTTTTGCTTTCGGATGAAGCCGCTTACATTAACGGCGCTTGCATCACAGTCGACGGCGGCCAATGGCTGAACCGGCGGCCGTTTTAATCAAATTTGCCATAAAGCAAGATGGTCCTCACCCAAAAGGGATTGCAGGCGGTATTTCTTCATTTATCGCGGGCAACCGGCTCATTGCACGCAACGGCCTTTGTCACAAGCGGATTCCCTGCTGTCAGGGGAGCCGCTTTTTTTACGAGTCAGGAACGATTGGGCAATTATGCTATAATAAAGGCAAAGATGGTCGATGGGGATGAGGTGAACACGATGGATGCATTAGACGTGATGGCCAACTTGCCGCAAGTGATTCCGCACTATCAACCGATTTTCAGCGCCGATGAGCATGGGGTCGTCGGCTATGAAGTGCTCGGTCGGTTTCAAACGGAAACAGGGCCGGTCAGCCTTGGGCCGTTTTTTCACGATGAAACCATTCCAGAAGAATTTCGCATCGAAGTGGATGATGTGATCACGAAAAAAGCGCTCGACTATTTTCTGTCGCTTGATGATCAAACGCTGCTCATTTTTTTAAACCGCGACGCCAACTTGCTGATGCTTGACCGCGGCGAGTCGTTTTTGCAGCTGCTTCTCTCCTATGAAGCGAAAGGGTTGGCGCCAAGCCGCATCGTTTTGGAAATCAACGAGCAGCATTTCAAGGGAGACGTCGATCAGCTCAGCCATTTATTGACGTATCTTCGTACATACGGCGTTAAAGTGGCGGTCGACAACATCGCCGAACATAGCATTCATCTTGAGCGAATCGGCGTCTTGTCGCCTGACATTTTAAAAATCGATTTGCGTGAATTGCGGAAAACGTCCGTTCATCAAGCATACCAGGAAATCGTTCACTCGATTTCGCTGTTGGCGCGCAAAATCGGAGCGACGCTCCTGTATGAGGACATCGAAACGTCATTTCAGCTTCAGTATGCTTGGCGGCATGGCGGCCGCTATTATCAAGGGTATTATTTGGCCAAGCCGGCGCCAGAGGTTGTGCCGCGCGATTTGTTGAAAGACTTGCTCCGCCAAGAGTGCCATCGCTTCATCCAGCAGGAAAAGAAAAAGCTTGAAACGCTGTATCAAATTGCTGAGCAGTTTCAGCAGCGGATCAGCGCGCTGCTTGGCAAATACAAAAAAGCCGCCGATTTTAACGAGCTCATTTCCCTGTTGGCCGGCGAGCTCGACGATGTTTGCTTCCGCATTTATGTTTGTGATGAGGACGGCTTCCAGCAGTCGGGCAATATGTTCAAGCGCGGCGGCCGGTGGGAGCTTCAGCCGCAATATTATATGAAAAACTGGAGCTGGCGCCCGTATTTTTTGGAAAACATTATTCGCATGCGCTCGCGCCGAAGAGGGATTTTGTCCGATTTATACACGGATATTGAAACAGGGGAAACGATCCGGACGTATTCGTATCCGATCGATGAGCGCCATTACTTGTTTATTGACTTGTCGTACAGCTATTTGTTTGAGCATGACGCCCATTATTGACTGCATAAAATCGCCTCATTGCGGCAAAGTAAACATGAGGTGAAACTTATGGCACAGTTGACTTTTGTGTTATCCGCCCTCTCTGTATTGATCGCGGTCATTGGGTTCGTCTATACGGTTCGCCTCGGACGCCAACAGCGTTGGCAAGGGGAGCTTGACGGGCCGATTCCGAAAACGGTCGAGGAGCATGCCTACTTGCGCAACCCGGTGTTCCTCGCTTACGTACTCGCTGTCTTGCTCGCCATTTTTGCCATTGGTTATTTGGCGTTGCGCTATTATTGAAAAAAAGGCCATTCCATTCATATGGGTGGCCTTTTTGCCTGTCCGCAAATGACGCTTTTTTCCACGACTTTTTTCCTTTGCCGGCGAATATATATGGAAGCGGAAGAGGCAAAGGGGGAATGGAGATGACGAAGCGGCTGCCGACAAGGCTGTCGGGCGAGGAAGCGGCGTTATTGCTTGACGTTTTGTTCAGCCAGCAATATGCACTCGAGCTCATCCGCTCCGAGCTGGCGGATATCGAAAACGGAGACAAGGAGGTCGATGAACACCGGTACCGGCAGCTGTTGCGTTTATACGACCGACTGTTGACAGAGGAAGAGGAAGGATAAAAATTGTTGTGCACTATCGCTATCGCAGGAAGCGATAGTCTTTTTTATGGTATGATAACAATGTGGAGAGGAGAAGATGCAGAAGAAAGGCGGAACATCGGCATGACATGGGAACACAATGAATTCATGCAAATGACTGTCAAGCCATTTCTGATTCCGGCGGATAAAGTGGCGCATGTGCAGCCGGGAAATTATTTGGATCATGCGCTGCTCGTCCTGACGAAAACCGGCTATTCAGCGATTCCAGTTCTCGATACATCGTATAAACTGCATGGGCTCATCAGCATGACGATGATGATGGATGCAATTTTAGGATTGGAGCGCATCGAATTTGAACGTCTCGAGACGATGAAGGTCGAAGAAGTGATGAACCGAAACATTCCGCGCCTGCGGCTTGACGACAGCCTGATGAAGGCAGTGGGGCTTATTGTCAATCATCCGTTCGTGTGTGTGGAAAATGACGACGGATATTTTGCAGGCATTTTCACTCGACGGGAAGTACTGAAGCAACTGAATAAACAGCTGCACAGGCCTAATGGCGGCCGGAAGCTAGGCCGAAAAGAGGCTGAACAATGAGCAGAAAGATAATCGTGTGCAATAACAAGAGCAGCTGGCTTTGGCTGATCAGTTCGGAAGCTGCGTGGCAACTTCCGCAAGTGCAAGCCTTCGAGAAGATATTTACAGCATTTTGCTCGATGAATTTGTGCTTGTCACAATGATCTCTGTTTTGCTAAAGTAAAAAAGAATACAGGTGTAAAGGAGGATATCGCCCATGAAGATGATGGACGCCAATGAAATCATTTCCTTTATTCAAAACAGCAAAAAATCGACACCAGTCAAAGTATACATAAAAGGGGATCTCGAAGGCATCGATTTCGGCTCAAGCGCCAAAACATTTATCACGGGCAACGTCGGCGTCGTGTTTGGCGAATGGCAAGACATTCAAGCGGCAATCGAAGCGAATCAAGACAAAATCGAGGACTATGTCGTCGAGAACGACCGCCGCAACTCGGCCATTCCGCTCCTGGATTTGAAAGGCATCAAGGCGCGCATTGAGCCGGGCGCCATCATCCGCGACCATGTCGAAATCGGCGACAACGCCGTCATTATGATGGGAGCGGTCATCAATATCGGCGCCGTCGTCGGCGAAGGAACGATGATCGACATGAACGCGGTGCTCGGCGGCCGGGCGACGGTCGGGAAAAACTGCCATATCGGCGCCGGCGCGGTGTTGGCAGGCGTGATCGAGCCGCCATCAGCCAAGCCGGTCGTCATTGAAGACGATGTGCTCGTCGGGGCGAATGCCGTTATTTTGGAAGGCGTCACGGTCGGCAAAGGAGCGGTTGTGGCTGCCGGCGCCGTTGTTGTCGAAGACGTGCCGCCGTATACGGTCGTGGCCGGCGTGCCGGCGCGCGTCATTAAGCAGATCGACGAGCAAACGCGGGCGAAAACGGAGATTAAGCAGGAGCTTCGCCAATTATAATCATCATAAAAGCTGTCCCTTCACACGAGGACAGCTTTTTTGCCCATGGAGGAGAGACGATGTCTGCGATCAGCCCATTTGTCGCCATTCGCCGCGACTTGCATCAAATTCCGGAGCTTGGGTTTCAGGAGTTTAAGACGCAGCAATATTTGCTTCGCTATATCCAGTCCCTGCCGCAAGAGCGGCTTCAAGTCCGGACGTGGAAAACGGGGATTTTCGTCAAAGTCAACGGAACATCGCCGCGCAAAACGATCGGCTACCGCGCCGATATGGACGGGCTGCCGATTCGCGAGGAGACCGGCTTGCCGTATCGGTCGAAACATGAAGGGCGCATGCACGCGTGCGGCCACGATGTGCATATGAGCATCGCTCTTGGTGTGCTCACCCATTTTGCTCATCATCCACTGAAAGACGATTTGCTGTTTGTATTCCAGCCGGCCGAGGAAGGACCGGGCGGAGCAAAGCCGATGTTAGAAAGCGACATCATGCGGGAATGGAAGCCGGATATCATCGTCGCCTTGCATATTGCGCCGGAATATCCCGTCGGCACGATTGCAACGAAAGAAGGGTTGCTGTTTGCCAATACGTCGGAGCTGTTTATCGATCTGAAGGGGAAAGGTGGCCACGCGGCGTTTCCGCATTTAGCGAATGACATGGTCGTCGCCGCCTGCGCATTGGTGACGCAGCTGCAGTCGATCGTCGCCCGCAACGTCGATCCGCTCGACAGCGCGGTCATTACGATCGGAAAAATTGCCGGCGGGACGGTGCAGAACGTCATTGCGGAGCACGCCCGGCTCGAAGGAACGATTCGGACGCTGTCGACTGCAGCGATGCAGAAGGTGAAGCGGCGGATTGAAGCGATCGTGCATGGCATTGAAGTCGCGTACGAATGTGAAGCATCCATCGATTACGGTGCCATGTACCATGAAGTGTATAATGATCCGGATCTGACAGCGGAATTTATGAAGTTTGCCAAGGCGCACGGCGGCGTGAATGTGATCCGTTGCAAAGAAGCGATGACTGGCGAAGATTTCGGCTATATGCTGGCGGACATCCCGGGTTTTATGTTTTGGCTTGGCGTCGCCTCACCATATGGGCTGCACCATGCAAAACTGGCTCCGAACGAGGAAGCGATCGACCGCGCCATCGCGTTTTTAATCGACTATTTTTCATGGAAAGGAAACGCAGAATGAAGTATAGTTCCGCCTCTAGCAACACACATTAATGAGTGTGAGGAGGTGGATTGTGATGGCGAAAATTGGTGTTGAGCCATCGTTGACGGACGTACAGGAAGCGTTGAAAGAGCGAGGATATGACGTTGTGCCGCTCCGAGGGGAGCAAGACGCAAGAGGCTGCGACTGCTGCGTCATTACCGGCCTGGACGCCAATATCGCCGGCATTCACAACATCGTGACGTCCGGTCCGGTCATTGAAGCGAGCGGGCTCACCGCAGAAGAGATTTGCCAAAAAGTCGAAGAAAAACTTCGCTGATGACGAACGTTCGGGCTGTGTGCGCTGGCAGCCCGCTTTTGGGCGAAATGGCAAAATCGCATAGCGTAAAGGAATGGTGGAAAAGGAACGAAGAACGTTTTCGTTCCTTTTTCTTTTTTGCTAAAATAAGGGGAGAAACAATGCTTGATCAACGATGGAGGAGTGTCAATGAAAAAGAAACAGTTTGCCGTCATCGGCCTCGGGCGCTTTGGCGGCAGCATCTGCCGGACGCTGAGCGAACAAGGGATGGAAGTATTGGCCATCGATATTGATGAAGACCGGGTAAACGAATTTGCGTCGATCGCTTCGTACGCCGTCGTCGGCGACACGACCGATGAAAACGTGCTGAAAAGTTTAGGCATCCGCAACTTCGACCATGTCATTGTCGCGATCGGCGACAACATCCAGGCGAGCATTTTGACGACCCTGATTTTAAAAGAGCTCGGCGTCAACCATATTACGGTCAAGGCAACGAACGATTACCATGAGAAAGTGCTGAAAAAAATCGGCGCTGACCAAATCGTGCATCCAGAACGGGACATGGGCGAGCGGATCGCCCACAACTTGATTTCCAACAACGTCCTAGATTATCTGGAGCTGTCGGACAAATACAGCATTGTCGAAATCGTGGCAAGCGAGCGGCTTGACGGCCATTCGCTTTTGGAGCTTGACATCCGCGCCCGCTATGGCATCAACATCGTCGCCATCAAGCGTGGAACAAGCGTCATCGTCTCCCCGCTCGCCTCGGAAATCATCCGCAAAGGCGACGTGTTGGTCGTCATCGGCGCTGACAGCGACATTGACCGGTTTGAGGAAAAAGTGGTCGGTTGACGGCTGGCAGGCGGCCTGTGCATGATGATGACGGAAAAAGGGCATCCTTTTACAAGGACGCCCTTTTTTCTTTAGATTTCCATGATGATCGGCAAAATCATTGGCCGCCGTTTCGTCCGCTCGTACAAGAACGGAGCGAGCGTTTCCGTAATTTCGTTTTTGATCTCCGACCATTGGTTCGTTTTCCGTTCCAGCACTTTTTCGAGATGCTTGGAGATCAACACTTGCGCTTCGCTGATTAAGTCACCTGACTCACGCATATAGACGAAGCCGCGAGAAATAATGTCCGGGCCGGCGGCGATTTTGAACTCTTTCATGTTGATGCTGACGACGACAATCACGAGCCCTTCCTCAGACAAAATGCGGCGGTCGCGCAAGACGATGTTGCCGATGTCGCCGACACCGCTGCCGTCGATGTAGACGGAGCCGGACGGGATCTTGCCGACGATGCGCGCTTCTTTGTCGCTGATGCCAAGCACTTCGCCGTTGTCCATAATAAAGCAGTTTTCCTCCGGCACGCCGCAGTCGATGGCGAGCTTGGCGTGCATTTTTTGCATGCGGTATTCGCCGTGGATCGGCATGAAATATTTCGGCTTCATCAGCCGGATCATCAATTTTTGTTCTTCCTGCCCACCGTGGCCGGACGTATGGATGTCGTTGAGCGGGCCATGGATGACTTCTGCGCCGGCGCGGTACAGCATGTTGATTGTCCGGTTGACGCTCACCGTGTTGCCCGGAATCGGCGATGAGGAAAAGACGACCGTGTCGCCCGGGATGATTTGAATTTGCCGGTGCGTGCCGTTGGCGATGCGCGACAAGGCGGCCATCGGCTCCCCTTGGCTGCCGGTGCATAAAATCGTCACCCGGTTGGCCGGCAGGCGGTTGATTTCGTTCGCGTCGACGAACGTGCCTTTCGGACATTTGATATAGCCGAGGTCTTGTCCGATCTCAATCGCCGCTTCCATGCTTCGACCGAAGACAGCGATTTTTCGGTTGTTGGCGACGGCTGCTTCCGTCACCTGTTGGAGACGGTGGATGTTTGATGCAAATGTGGCGAAAATGATGCGTCCTTCCACCTTGCGGAAAATGTCGTGAATGCTTTCACCGACGCGCCGCTCCGACATCGTAAAATGCGGGATCTCGCTGTTCGTGCTGTCCGACAGCAAGCAAAGAACTCCTTCTTTCCCAATTTCGGCCATTTTTGTCAAATTGGCCGGCTCGCCGACCGGCGTAAAGTCGAATTTAAAATCCCCAGTGTGAACGATTTGCCCGACTGGCGTTTTCACAACAATACCGTAGCTGTCCGGAATGCTGTGTGTCGTCCGGAAAAAGGTGACGGCCGTTTTTTGAAAGCGGATGACATCGTCTTCGCGAATCTCAATGAGTTTCGCTTGGCGCAACAATCCATGTTCCTCAAGCTTATTGCGAATCAGCCCAAGCGCTAATTTGCCGCCGTAAATCGGGATGTTCACCTGCCGGAGCAAATACGGAATGCCGCCGATATGGTCTTCGTGCCCGTGGGTGATGAACAGTCCTTTCACTTTGTCCGCGTGCTTCACTAAATAGGAGTAGTCTGGAATGACATAGTCGATCCCGAGCAGCTCATCTTCCGGAAACTTAATGCCTGCGTCAATGACAATGATTTCGTCTTGGAATTGTACGCCGTATGTATTTTTTCCAATTTCACCCAGTCCGCCGAGGGCAAAAACGCCAACTTGCTGATCTGTCAACAGCTTCATGATGAAATCTCCAATACTTGAAAGTTCGGGCTTTTCTTTTCGTATTCTAGATGCGCTCCCTCTAACGGCTGAATATACTCAATATTGATCGGACGGCCTTCGAGTTTTCGGCGTACATCCCGCTCTGATTCTGCTTCGATGTAGAGTGTTTTCGTTTTTTCTCTCACGGGCGCCTCGTCTGCGTTTTCTTGGTAAAACACTTTGAAAATCATCGTGAAATCTCTCCTTATCGTACAATGGTTGCTCTATCTATTATATAAGAATGTAACTTTCTTTTCATGTATTTTGTTGCCAAAAGCAAAAAACAGGCGTGAGATGTGCCGACGATATGCATCATCTTTGACGAATGTTGCCCGCTTTATTCGCCAAAGTGGGAAAGAAGCCCTTCGAATGGAAGGGCTGTTGTTGTAACGGTCAGGCGATCAATTTTTTCCGGAGCAGGTCTTTCCACTGTTGAAGCAGCTTTTTTTTCAGCTTTTTCAACATGTTTCATCACTCCTTACCTTTTATTGTACTCATTTTGCGGCGAAAGTAAATGTTCTATTATATATGATATGTAGGCGGAGGTTTGTTTTTCATGGGTAAAAATGGAACAGATCGTGCCTCTTGGTTGACATTCCGGGCGTTTTTCAGTACGGTAGACAATGAACAATTTTTTAACAAGGGGAAGTGAACGTGGGCAGAAAAATCGTCTTTTTCGACATCGACGGCACGCTTCTTGATGAGCAAAAGCAGCTGCCGCTGTCAACGATCGAAGCGGTTCGCCGCCTGAAGCAGTCGGGCGTTTATGTCGCCATCGCCACCGGACGCGCTCCGTTTATGTTTGAGCATGTGCGCAAACAGCTTGGCATCGATTCGTTCGTCAGCTTCAACGGTCAGTACGTCGTTTTTGAAGGGAACGTGTTATACAAGCAGCCGCTCCGGCGCGAGAAAGTCAGGGCGCTGACAGAGGAAGCCCACAAAAACGGCCATCCGCTCGTCTTTATGGATGCGGAGAAAATGAGAGCGAGCATCGGCGACCATCCGCACATCCACGTCAGCATGGCGAGTCTAAAATTCGCCCACCCGCCTGTCGACCCTCTTTATTATGAGAACAAAGACATTTATCAAGCGCTTCTGTTTTGCCGCGCCGAGGAAGAAGAACCGTATGTGCGCAACTATCCCGAATTTCGCTTCGTCCGTTGGCATGACGTCTCGACGGATGTGCTGCCGGCAGGGGGCTCGAAGGCGGAAGGCATCCGCATGATGATCGAAAAGCTCGGGATCGATAAGAAGGATGTGTACGCGTTCGGCGACGGATTGAATGACATTGAAATGCTCTCGTTCGTCGGAACCGGGGTGGCGATGGGCAACGCCCATGAGGAAGTGAAAAGGGTCGCCGACTTCGTTACGAAACCGGTCGATAAGGAAGGCATTTGGTACGGATTGAAACAGCTGCAGCTCATCCGATAAAAAGCGGCCTTGGCCTTTTCGGCGAGGCCGCTCGCCATTGACAGCGGGCTTTTTAGCGCCCGATTGGAATCGCCCCGTCCGGCACTTGAAACGGGTCATCGGGGTTGATGCGGTCATAGAACATAATGCCGTTTAAATGATCGATTTCATGTTGGAAGACGATGGCCGGCAGCCCTTTCAAGCGCAGTGTGACTTCTTCGCCGTCGATCGTCGTCCCAGTGACCGTGATGCGGGCATAGCGCGGCACATACCCTGGCACGTCGCGGTCGACCGACAGGCAGCCTTCCCCGGTCGTCAAGTAACATTGCTGGACGGAATGGCTGACGATTTTCGGATTGAACAAGGCGTAGCTGTACAGCGTCCCGTTTTCATCGGTGACATGGACGGCGATCATCCGCTTTGAGACGTTGATTTGCGGGGCGGCAAGGCCAATGCCGGGCCGCAGGCCGTATTTAGCTGCCAGCTCCGGGTCTTGGCTCATTTTCACGTAGTCAAGCAAGCTTTGCAAAATGCGCTTATCTTCCTCTGAAGGCGGCAACGGAACGGGTTCGGCGATTTTCCGCAATGTCGGGTGCCCCTCTTTGATGATGTCCTTCATCGTGATCATTCGCTTCGTTCACTCCCTACGTTTGGCATCGCTGTCTATCGTTTAGTCTAACAAAATGAGCATCGATCGTAAATAAAAACGCAACCGCACGAATATATTATTCGAGTATAAGGAAAACAATAAGACAAATTCGAGAAAACGTTTTCATTATCTTGTCAAGCCACTGTGTGTTTTATATTTTGTGAAAATATAATACAGAACTCATACAGATGGTGAGGAATGTAATATAACAGTTTGTGGGCGGAATATTGCCAATTCCAATTTCACCCAAAAAATAAAGCGAAAAAACATGAGAAATCAAAGTCGTTGACGGTTGATCCAAGAACGTGTAAACTAAAACTTGCAAATGCATATTGTACTAATTCAGTCTTGAAAAATAGTGAAACAGATTTCGGCGCCTTTGTTGCTTGTGTTGGCGCCGGATGGCGGCCGTTTTTTATTTCTCTTTCATTTTGGGTACATTAATAGTATATGGGCGAATGTATTCTCATTTCTAAAATTTCTAATGAAAGGCAGAGGTGAATAACATGGGTGTGAAAACCTCCCAGTTTCGATTTGCGGAGCAGCTCGAGAAAGTAGCCGAGCAGTTCCCGACGTTTCAAATTTTGAATGAAGAAGGCGAAATCGTCAACGAAGAGGCGATGCCGGAGTTAAGCGATGAGCAGCTGAAAGAGCTGATGCGCCGCATGGTGTATACGCGCATACTCGACCAGCGCTCCATTTCGTTGAACCGCCAAGGCCGACTCGGGTTTTACGCGCCGACCGCCGGGCAAGAAGCGAGCCAAATCGCCAGCCATTTTGCGCTTGAGAAAGAAGATTTCATTTTGCCGGGATATCGCGACGTTCCGCAAATCATTTGGCACGGGCTTCCGCTTTATCAAGCGTTTTTGTTCTCGCGCGGCCACTTTCATGGCAACCAAATTCCTGAAGGCGTCAACGTCTTGCCGCCGCAAATCATCATCGGCGCCCAATACATTCAAGCGGCCGGCGTGGCGCTCGGCTTGAAAATGCGGGGCAAAAAGGCGGTGGCCATTACATATACCGGCGATGGGGGCACATCGCAAGGCGACTTTTATGAAGGGATCAACTTCGCGGGGGCGTTTAAGGCACCGGCCATCTTTGTTGTGCAAAACAACCGCTTTGCCATCTCGACGCCAGTGGAGAAGCAAACGATCGCCAAAACATTGGCGCAAAAAGCGGTCGCTGCCGGCATTCCGGGCATTCAAGTCGACGGCATGGATCCGCTTGCGGTCTACGCCGCGGTGAAAGCAGCCCGCGAACGCGCCATTAACGGCGAAGGGCCGACGCTCANCGAAACGCTTTGCTTCCGCTACGGTCCGCACACGATGTCCGGCGACGATCCGACGCGCTATCGTTCGAAAGAACTCGAAAACGAATGGGCGAAAAAAGACCCGCTTGTCCGCTTCCGCAAGTTTTTAGAAGCGAAAGGTTTATGGAGCGAAGAGGAAGAAAACCGCGTCATCGAGCAGGCGAAAGAGGACATCAAGGAAGCGATCAAAAAAGCGGACGAAACGCCGAAACAAAAAGTGACCGACTTAATCAGCATCATGTTCGAAGAGCTGCCGGCGAACTTAAAAGAGCAGTATGAAATTTATAAAGAGAAGGAGTCGAAGTAAGCCATGGCGCAAATGACAATGGTTCAAGCGATCACCGATGCGCTGCGCATCGAGATGAGAAACGATCCGAACGTGCTGGTGTTTGGCGAAGACGTTGGGGTCAACGGCGGCGTATTCCGGGTGACCGAAGGGCTGCAAGCTGAGTTTGGCGAAGAACGTGTGTTTGATACGCCGCTGGCCGAATCGGGGATCGGCGGTTTGGCGATCGGCTTGGCCTTGCAAGGGTTTCGCCCAGTGCCGGAAATTCAGTTTTTCGGGTTCGTCTATGAGGCGATGGATGCGATTTGCGGACAAATGGCGCGCATCCGCTACCGCACTGGCGGCCGCTACCATGTTCCGATTACGATTCGTTCGCCGTTTGGCGGCGGCGTCCATACGCCAGAATTGCACTCAGACAGCTTAGAAGGACTCGTCGCCCAACAGCCGGGCTTGAAAGTCGTCATCCCGTCGACGCCGTATGATGCGAAAGGATTGCTCATCTCGGCGATCCGCGACAACGACCCGGTTATTTTCCTTGAGCATTTGAAACTGTACCGTTCGTTCCGACAAGAGGTGCCCGAAGGAGAGTACACAATTCCGATCGGCAAAGCAGACATTAAGCGTGAAGGGAAAGACATTACGATTATCGCGTACGGGGCCATGGTGCATGAATCGTTAAAGGCGGCGGCAGAATTAGAGAAAGAAGGCATTTCTGCCGAAGTCGTCGACTTGCGCACCGTGCAGCCGCTCGATATTGAGACGATCATTGGTTCGGTCGAAAAAACGGGCCGCGCCATCGTCGTTCAAGAAGCGCAACGGCAAGCCGGCATCGCCGCCAACGTCGTTGCTGAAATTAACGAGCGCGCGATTTTAAGCCTTGAGGCGCCTGTATTGCGCGTCGCCGCGCCGGATACCGTCTATCCGTTCGCTCAAGCAGAATCGGTGTGGCTGCCGAACTTTAAAGACGTGATCGAGACGGCGAAAAAAGTGATCAACTTCTAATGTGGACAAGTCCGGGGGAGCGAAGCGCCTTCCCCCGCTCATTTTCGGCAAACGATAGGAGGTCGACCTACAGTGGCATTTGAATTTAAGCTGCCGGACATTGGCGAAGGCATTCACGAAGGCGAGATCGTCAAATGGTTCGTCAAGCCGGGCGATGAAGTGAACGAAGACGACGTGTTGTGCGAAGTGCAAAACGACAAAGCGGTCGTCGAGATCCCATCTCCTGTCAAGGGGAAAGTGCTTGAGATTCTCGTCCCGGAAGGAACGGTGGCGACGGTCGGGCAAACGCTCATTACGCTCGATGCGCCGGGCTATGAAAACATGACGTTTAAAGGACAAGAACACGAAGAAGTGAAAAAAGAGGAAAAAGCGGAAACGGTGTCGAAAAAGGAAATGGTTGAGACCGCTGCTCCGAGCGCACCGGCGGCCGAAGCGGAAGCCGACCCGAACCGCCGCGTCATCGCGATGCCGTCTGTGCGCAAATATGCGCGTGAAAAAGGCGTCGATATCCGCCTCGTCCAAGGCACGGGGAAAAACGGCCGCATTTTGAAAGAAGATATTGATGCCTTCCTCGCCGGCGGCGCGAAAGCCGCGGCTGAGCCGACGCCGCAAGCGGCGGAAGAGAAGGCAGCGCCGCAAGCGCCAGCGGCGAAACCGGTTGTGCCGGAAGGCGAATTCCCGGAAACGCGCGAGAAAATGAGCGGCATCCGTCGGGCGATCGCCAAGGCCATGGTGCATTCGAAACATACGGCCCCGCACGTGACGCTGATGGACGAAGCCGATGTGACGAAGCTTGTTGCTCACCGAAAAAAATTCAAGGCCATTGCCGCGGAAAAAGGCATCAAGCTGACGTTCTTGCCGTATGTCGTCAAAGCGCTTGTTTCCGCGCTGCGTGAATATCCGGTGCTGAATACGTCGATCGACGATGCGACGGAGGAAATTATTCATAAGCATTACTACAACATCGGCATCGCCGCTGATACGGATCGAGGGTTGCTCGTGCCGGTCATTAAACATGCCGACCGGAAGCCGATTTTCGCGCTGGCGAAGGAAATCAACGAACTCGCTGAAAAAGCGCGCGAAGGCAAACTGATGCCAAACGAAATGAAAGGCGCATCGTGCACGATCACGAACATCGGCTCAGCCGGCGGGCAATGGTTTACGCCGGTCATCAACCATCCGGAAGTGGCGATTCTTGGCATCGGCCGCATTGCCGAAAAACCGATCGTCCGCGACGGTGAAATTGTCGCTGCTCCGGTCTTGGCGCTCTCGTTGAGCTTTGACCATCGGATGATCGACGGAGCGACGGCGCAAAAAGCGCTCAACCATATCAAGCAGCTGTTAAGCGATCCAGAATTATTATTAATGGAGGCGTAAAACGATGGTAGTTGGCGATTTTGCAATTGAAACAGAAACGCTCGTCGTTGGCGCCGGCCCTGGCGGCTATGTCGCCGCCATCCGCGCCGCACAGCTCGGCCAAAAAGTGACGATTGTGGAAAAAGGAAATTTGGGCGGCGTCTGCTTAAACGTCGGTTGCATCCCGTCCAAGGCGCTTATCTCGGCAAGCCATCGCTACGAGCAGGCGAAGCATTCCGAAGAGATGGGCATCAAGGCGGAAAACGTCACGGTTGATTTCTCGAAAGTGCAAGAATGGAAAGCGAGCATCGTCAAAAAATTGACGGGCGGCGTCGAAGGACTTCTCAAAGGCAACAAAGTCGACATCGTCAAGGGGGAAGCGTACTTCGTCGACGCCAATACGGTGCGCGTGGTCAACGGCGATAGCGCGCAGACGTATACGTTTAAAAACGCGATTCTGGCCACCGGTTCGCGTCCGATCGAGCTGCCGAACTTCAAGTTTTCCGGCCGCATTCTCGACTCGACCGGTGCGCTCAACCTCGGGGAAATCCCGAAATCGCTCGTTGTCATCGGCGGCGGCTACATCGGCATCGAACTCGGTACGGCTTACGCCAATTTTGGTGCGAAAGTGACGATTCTTGAAGGGGCCGGTGAGATTTTATCCGGCTTTGAAAAGCAAATGGTGTCCATCATTAAGCGCCGTCTGAAGAACAAAGGGGTCGAAGTTGTGACGAATGCGCTCGCAAAAGGAGCCGAAGAGCGTGCAGACGGCGTGACGGTCACGTATGAGGCGAACGGCGAAACGAAAACGATCGACGCCGACTATGTGTTGGTGACGGTCGGCCGCCGACCGAATACAGATGAACTTGGTCTTGAACAAATCGGCATCAAAATGACGAACCGCGGCTTGATTGAAGTGGACCAACAATGCCGGACAAGCGTGCCGAACATTTTCGCCATCGGCGACATCGTTCCAGGCCCGGCGCTTGCTCATAAAGCGTCGTATGAAGGGAAAGTGGCGGCGGAAGCCATCGCCGGCCATCCGTCGGTAGTGGATTACATCGCCATTCCGGCTGTGGTCTTCTCCGATCCGGAATGCGCCTCGGTCGGCTACTTTGAACAACAGGCGAAAGAGGAAGGCATCGACGTCATTACGGCGAAATTCCCGTTTGCCGCCAACGGCCGCGCTCTGTCACTCAACGATACGGACGGTTTCCTGAAGCTTGTCGTCCGCAAAGAAGACGGCGTTGTGATTGGAGCGCAAATCATCGGCCCGAACGCCTCGGATATGATCGCCGAGCTTGGGCTGGCCATTGAAGCCGGCATGACGGCGGAAGATATCGCGTTGACGATTCATGCCCACCCGACGCTTGGCGAAATCGCCATGGAAGCGGCGGAAGTGGCGCTTGGCACGCCGATTCATATCATTGCGAAGTAACGGAAAACGAAGGTGCCCCAAACACAGCGGGGCACCTTTTTCCTGCGGTGCAATAAGCAGGGAACATCATCCAGAAGCAAGATGATTGGCAGAAAAGAAATGAATCTGCGGCGACAGCTGTATGTTCGCCTGTTGCTGCGCCCGGTCGACAGTCTTTTGTCCAAAGGAGCGGCCTGGTCCATTTCTTGTCCAATTTCCCATACTATTTTCCGCTCTCGCTTCATATCGTTATGGTAAAGAACAAGCGGGAGATGGAGTTGAAATGAAAGCTTACGTTGCATTTTTGATGCAGATGATGATTTGGAGCAGTTTCTCATTGATCGAGTGGCTGTCAGGAAGAGACCGCCTGTTTTTCCGCGGGCTGATGCTGTGCATCTTTATGTACATCGCGTTTTTGCTGGCCCGCCAGCTCGGCTTGGCGACGCGCAAGGCGGCGCTGACGACGATTGGGACGGCGGCGGTGTACTTTGCCGGTCAGCATGTCATTTGGCAGGCCGTTCAATAAAAAACAGCGGTCGAATGCCCGCTGTTTACGCGCTGCCAAACACCATTGTCCGGCCGCTGAACAAGTGCAGTTCACCGCCGAGCGTTTTCGCCAGCCATTTGCTGAATTCATTGGCCTTCCCTTTATCCCCATGCGTCGCCCCCGGCGGCAGTGCGATGTCAATGAATGTCTCTTCTCCAGCTGTTCGCACGGAAATCGCCATCCCTTTGTACAAACGGCCGTCGCCTTGCAAGTAGAGAACGGATTCGTGTATGCGGACCGTATACGGGAAGGCGGCCTGTTCGTACGCCCAACCAAGCTGTTCCCCTGTCTTTTTGAGCGCCATCTGGTAGCGCTCGAGCAGCTGTTTGACGTCCTCGATGGTCATCGTTTTCCCCGCAGGCAGCTTTAGATCGGTGTTCATCATTCCTTCCCCTCCCACCATTTCCATTGCGTCTTTATCCTTATTGTACCATATGTTGGCGGACAATAAATGGAAAAAGGGCGTTTTCAAAAAAGTTCTTTTTTATTAAATGTGATATACAAATTAGGATTGACAATTGAAATGTGATATATTATTATGAAATCAACAAGCGAATTTATCATCACAAAGGGGTTTTGGGGATGGGCACGATCGTATGTCAAACGTGTGATGCGACGATTGCGTATTTCGAAGATGAAAAAGTGACGACGCTTTATGGGAAATGTGATTGCTGCGAGCATGACAATGAGGGCGGAGAAAAAGAATAAAACGGTCAAACCGATGGGGGAAAGGAACGGATAGAGGCGCGCATGTCGACAAGTCACATGCGCGCCGTTTATTTTTGGCAAACAAGCACAAGCCAGGCAAACCGGCTTGTGCGGTCAGCGGATCGGTTTATATTCCTTAATGACACGCAACGTCTGCAGCGTGTCGTCTTCCGGCCCTTGGACAGGGAGGCCGGCAGCCAAGTTCGTCTCAATATACTTCAAGTTTTCTTCCGTGATGATTTCGCCTGGAATAAAAATTGGAATGCCAGGCGGATACACCATCACAAATTCGGCGATGATTCGGCCGGCCGATTCGTGAAACGGCACGACTTCCGTTTCGGCGTAAAACGCATCGCGCGGCGTCAAGGCGAGCGCCGGGATGTCCGGAAGGAGCACTTTCGGCTTGATCCCTTTCTCTGCCTGATGGCTGAACTGCTTCGACAAGCGGCGGAGCGCTTCAACGAGCAGGCTCGCCTCCCGTTCGGTATCGCCCGGGGTGATGATGCACAAAATGTTGTATAAATCGGAAAGCTCGACTTCAATGTTGTACGTTTCGCGCAGCCACCGTTCGACGTCATGGCCGGTCAGCCCGAGCTCTTTAACCGAAATGATGAGCTTTGTCGGATCATAGTCGTACGTTGCTTCCGTGCCTAAAATCTCTTCGCCGACGCAGTACAAATATGGAATCTCGTTGATTTGCCGGCGCGTCCAGTCGGCGAGTCGAATGGCTTTGTCGATGAGTTCACGCCCTTTCGTCGCCAACTGTTTGCGGGCGACATCAAGCGAAGCGAGCAACAAGTACGACGTTGAAGTCGTCGTCAGCATGCTTAAAATCGCCTGCACGTGTTTCGCGGAGACGAGTCCTTCGCGCACATTCAAAATCGAGCTTTGCGTCAGCGATCCGCCGAGCTTATGGACGCTTGTCGCCGCCATATCGGCGCCCGCTTGCATCGCTGAGAGCGGCAAGTCCTCATGAAAATGAATGTGCACGCCGTGCGCTTCGTCGACAAGCACCGGAACGTTGTACGAGTGGGCGATATCGACGATTTTTTTCAAATCGCCGGCAATGCCAAAGTACGTCGGGTTGATGACGAGCACCCCTTTGGCGTCCGGGTGCTGGCGGAGCGCTTTTTCCACTGCTTGCGGCGTAATGCCATGGGAAATGCCAAGCTCTTTGTCGATTTCGGGATGAATGAAAATCGGCGTCGCTCCAGAAAAGACAATGGCCGACATGACCGATTTATGGACGTTGCGCGGCACGATGATTTTATCGCCCGGCCCGGCGACCGACATGACCATCGTCATGATGGCGCCGCTCGTTCCTTGCACGGAAAAAAACGTATAATCGGCGCCGAACGCTTCGGCAGCGAGCTCCTGCGCCCGTTTGATCATCCCTTTTGGATGGTGCAAGTCATCGAGCGGGCTGATGTTGATTAAATCAATCGCCAAGGCGTTGTCTCCGATGAAAGCGCGAAACTCCGGATCCATGCCGGCCCCTTTTTTATGGCCGGGAATGTGAAATTGAACCGGATTTTTTTTCATATGCTCCAACAAACCGGTAAACAATGGTGTCTCGAGTTGCGACAATGGTTTTTCACACCTCTTTATCTCGAGGATAAAACAAGTGCATTATAGCATGGATTTTTCCGTTTGCAAAGAAGAAATGAATGGACGCTGAAAAAGGAAAACAGCGGTTCAAGAGAGAAATAAAAGAAAGACAAAACAAAAAGGGGGCGTTATCGAAATGAAATGGAGAACGAGGGTGACAGAGCTGCTCGGCATTACATATCCGATCATTCAAGGGGGACTCGCTTACTTGGCGTACGCTGATTTGGCCGCAGCGGTCTCGAACGCCGGTGGGCTCGGACAAATTACGGCGATGTCGCTCGATGGACCGGAGCAACTGCGCGAGGAAATCCGCAAGGTGAAGGAAAAAACCGATCGGCCGTTCGGCGTCAATTTCGCCATTGGCCAGCACGGCCGCCCGTTTGCTCATATGCTTGAAGCAGCGCTTGATGAGGGGGTGCCGGTCGTTTCGGTCACCGGCGGCAATCCAGCGCCGTTTTTTGAACAATTGAAAGGAACGAACGTGAAAAAGCTCGTGCTCGTTGCCGCCGTCCGCCAAGCAGTGAAAGCAGAGGAGCTCGGTGCTGATGCGGTGATGGTCGTCGGTCAGGAAGGGGGCGGGCATCTCGGCAAATACGATACTGGCACGTTCGTCCTTATTCCGAAAGTCGTTGACTCCGTATCGATTCCGGTCATCGCCTCGGGCGGCATCGCCGATGGACGCGGGTTGATGGCGGCATTGGCGCTTGGAGCGGAAGGGATTGAGATGGGAACGCGGTTTATCGCCACGAAAGAATGCGTTCATGCTCATCCCGCATATAAAGAAATGATTCTCAACGCCACCGAAAACGATACGGTCATCATTAAACGGTCGCTCGGGGCGCCAGGGCGGGTGCTGGCCAACGCCTGGGCGGAAAAAATATTGGAAATCGAGCGCCAAGGCGGTACGTATGATGATTTAAAAGAATATATTAGCGGAGAAGCGAACCGGCGCTTCATTTACGAAGGAAAGGTGGACGAAGGATTCGCTTGGGCCGGGCAGGCGATCGGGCTCATTCACGACGTTCCGTCCGTCGCTGAGTTGTTTGCCCGCATGATTGAAGAGGCGGAACAAATTCGGCGCCGTTGGGCAAACTAACGGTGGAGGTGGAACAATGGGTTATTCCTATCCATTTTCCTACGACTGGTCAACACAAGAAATCATTGATGGTCATAGTTCCCCTTGGATTATCGCTGTGGTATAATTCGAGCCACAACGGAAGCGCGGTAGGTAAACGCACAAATTAGTTGCATACACCCCTTTTTCCACATAATATAATATAAAACAAAATGAAGCAGCACATTCGTGACGGGCGCCGGAAGTTTAGCGGATGATAGGGAAAGGGGTGCGGACGAATATGAAAAAAACCGCCAATTCGCTGAAGCGACCAGATGGAGACAAACGCATGGCGGTGTTGCGGCTCGAACTCGATTACGAATTAGCGACGCTGTACGAGGCCATGATGGAAAACGATGAAGAAAAGAAAAAAGAGTGCAAACGGCGGCTTGAAAAGCTGCGCCAAGAACTGATGCGCCTTCAAGTATGATTCTGATTCAAGGCGAACCATCTTTCCGGTTCGTTTTTTTCTTGAGCGGTGTCCGCCCCCGTTCCGGTTGCGATCTATACATAACCGAAGGCAGGAGGAATCAATATGGCAGAAAAATGGGAAGAAATCGACCGATACGCCCGGCAATGGATCGACGAAGCAGGAAAGCGCATCCGCGCCTCGTTTGCAAAACAGCTGACGGTGGAAGCGAAAGAGAACCCGAACGACTTAGTGACGAACGTTGACCGCGCCATTGAGCAATTTTTCGCCGAGCACATCCGCCGCCAGTTCCCTAGCCACCGCCTGTTGGGGGAAGAAGGATTTGGCGACCGGATCGATGCCTTGGACGGCGTTGTTTGGGTGATTGACCCGATCGACGGCACGATGAATTTCGTTCATCAGCGGCGCCATTTTGCTGTATCGATCGGCATTTTTGAAGATGGCATCGGACAGCTCGGCTACGTGTATGACGTCGTGTTTGACGAACTGTATGCGGCGCAAAAAGGGCGAGGGGTGTTTTTGAACGGGGAGCCGCTTGGCCTCCTGCAGCCCGCGCCAGTGACGGAGTCGATCATTGCCATCAACGGGACATGGCTCATGGAAAACAAGCGCCTCGACCATCGCCCGCTCATGAGGCTGGCGAAAGAGGCGCGCGGCACGCGCTCGTATGGTTCAGCGGCGCTTGAGCTCGCGTATGTTGCCGCCGGCCGTTTGGACGCCTACATTTCGCCGCGCCTGTCGCCGTGGGATTTCGCCGGCGGGATGATTTTGATTGAAGAAGCGGGCGGAATGGTGACGACCCTTGACGGGAAGCCGCTGGATCTGCTTGGCCGCAATTCGGTGCTTGCTGCGAAACCTGGGGTGCACGAAGAAATTTTGCGGCGCTATCTTCACGATTGATGGGGCGCGAAATCGCGAAAACGGGACAAGCATCCAGCTTGTCCCGTTTTTCAACGCGTCCGTTTTTTATGGGCGAACCCGGCGCCCATGGCGGCGATAAAGATGAGCGTGGAAGCGGCGATGCCGATCAAACTTTGCTCGGCGATGAAGACGCCGATCGCCATGATGGCGGCGACGGCAAAAATGGCGAGCAACAGCGGTACAGGCTCGATCCGTTTCACTGGGTTGACTCCTTTCTGGCAAAGTGGGCGTCTTTTTCTAGTGTACCGGAAAACATGCCGATTTTCTATCGGTTGTGATATAATAGACAAGCAGTTTGCCGAACAGGAGTGACCGACATTGACGAACAAACGAATCGATCTTCGCAATATCGCGATCATCGCTCACGTCGACCATGGGAAAACGACGCTCGTTGACCAGCTGCTTCGGCAGTCAGGGACGTTCCGCGAAAACGAACAAGTCGCGGAGCGGGCGCTTGACCGCAACGATCTGGAGCGGGAGCGCGGCATTACGATTTTGGCAAAAAACACTGCTGTCTTGTATAAAGGAACGCGCATCAACATTTTGGATACGCCGGGACACGCTGATTTCGGAGGGGAAGTGGAGCGGATCATGCGCCTTGTCGACGGCGTCTTGCTTGTCGTCGATGCGTATGAAGGCTGCATGCCGCAGACGCGGTTTGTGCTGAAAAAGGCGCTTGAGCAGCAGCTTGTGCCGATCGTCGTCGTCAACAAAATCGACCGCGAATTTGCTCGGCCGGCGGAAGTCGTTGATGAGGTGCTCGACCTGTTTATCGAACTTGGTGCTTCTGAGGAGCAGCTCGAGTTTCCAGTCGTGTACACATCAGCGCTGCGCGGGACGGCAAGCCTCGATCCGGATCGCCAGGACGGTGACATGACCGCCTTGTTTGAGACGATCATCGAGCATATTCCGGCGCCGGCGGACAACCGCAGCGAACCGTTGCAGTTTCAAGTGGCGCTGCTCGACTATAATGAATATGTCGGACGCATCGGCATCGGCCGCATTTTCCGCGGCACGATGAAAACAGGCCAGCAAGTCGCTCTCTTAAAGCGCGACGGTGCCGTCAAGATGTTTCGTGTCACGAAGCTGTTTGGTTTTATTGGGTTGAAGCGGATTGAGATTGAAGAAGCGCACGCTGGCGACATCGTCGCGGTCGCCGGGATGGAGGACATCAATGTCGGTGAAACGGTTTGCCCGCCCGATCATCAAGAGCCGCTGCCGCCGCTTCGCATCGATGAGCCGACGTTGAAAATGACGTTTCTCGTCAACAACAGCCCGTTTGCGGGGCGCGAAGGCAAATACGTGACGGCGAGAAAGCTGGAGGAGCGGCTTCGCACCCAGCTGGAGACGGATGTCAGTCTGCGCGTTGAGCCGACCGAGTCGCCGGATGCGTGGATTGTCTCCGGCCGCGGGGAGCTTCATTTGGCGATTTTGATTGAAAGCATGCGCCGCGAAGGATACGAACTGCAAGTATCGAAGCCGGAAGTCATTCTAAAAGAGATTGACGGTGTCACGTGCGAGCCGATCGAGCGGGTCGTCATTGACATCCCGGAGGAATATACGGGAGCGATCATGGAGTCGCTCGGTAGCCGCAAGGGCGAGCTCGTCGATATGGTGCACGGCGACAACGGGCAGGTGCGTCTCGTCTTCCTTGTGCCGTCGCGTGGCTTGATCGGCTATCGGAGTGAATTTATGTCGTTGACGCGCGGATATGGAATTTTAAACCATTCGTTTGACCATTATGCCCCCGTGCAGCCTGGCGCCATCGGCGGCCGCCGCCAAGGGGTGCTCGTCTCGATGGAAACCGGAAAGGCGACGGCTTACAGCATCATGCAACTTGAGGATCGCGGCGCCATTTTTGTTGAGCCGGGCACTGAAGTGTACGAAGGGATGATCGTCGGCGAGCATAACCGCGAAAACGACCTGGTCGTCAACATTTGCCGCGAAAAACATGTCACCAACATGCGTTCATCGACGAAAGAACAGACGGCGACGATGAAAAAGCCGCGTCTGTTGACGCTTGAAGAAGCGCTCGAGTATTTGAATGATGATGAATATTGTGAAGTGACGCCAGCCTCGATCCGGTTGCGCAAAAAAATCTTGAATAAAAGCGAGCGTGAAAAGGCGGAGAAGAAAAAGAAAGCGGTTGAGCAGGCGAAATAGCCGGAAGCGCCATGCGCGCGTCTTTAGTTTGCGAACAATCGAAAACGCCTTGGAGAAGGGCGCTATTAGGATGAACGGGAGGGGAATGATGTGAATGTGCTCGAACGGCTCACGTTTTTCGCCTCGCTTTATAAGGTGCACGATCATCCCGAGCGAGGTATGTGGCTATTGTATGTGACAGTGTTGTTGCTTGCCGCGCTTGTGTATCGACTCGGTTTTGCCCGCCGCCTGCCGCTGTTGAAAAACGTCATCATTTACGTCTTGCTGGCGCTTGGCTGCACGGTTTTGACCTTTTTTGCCGTCTTTTTGCCGGTGGCAGAAGGATTGGCCGTCGCCGCCCTCGTATTAATCATTTATAAAGTGCGCCTGAAGCAGGCGAAAGAGGGAGAAAAGTCATGAAATCCGTGCAGGATGCCCTTTATAACTGGCTGACGATCCACATCGTCGCCAAAGCCCGTCCGCACGATGCGGCGGCGCGCGATACGGCCTCGTTTTTCCGCGCCATCTTGGAAAACGACTTTGGTGTGACGGCCGTAGACGCCGTCAAAGATGAAACGAATGGGCAATACATCGTCGAATATGTGCGCGGCGGGGAAACAAAGGCGGCGTGTTTCCCGCTTGAGCTGGCTGAGGCGATGTGGCGGCAGATCGAAGCCGAACCGGAAAAGTATGGATGATGACAACCAAAAAGGCGCGGAAAAGCGATCGCTCTTCCGCACCGTTTTTTTTTGCGGGATCACCAATCATCGCCTGCGCGGCGGCCGCGATAGAAGCGGAACTTTCCTGTTGCCAGCCGCTGTTTCGTTTTTTCGGCGATGCGGTCGTGGCATTCGCGGCACATGTACGTGTGGATCGGGCGGTTGCGCAGCCGCTTGGCGAGCGGCGATTCATCGTCGATCGTATCGATTTGGTCGCAAAGCACGCATTTGACTCTCATTGTTCACCTCAATACATCCAAACGCGAAATGGTAGAGTGTTCTTTCGTTCCTATTATACCACATTTCCCGCGATCGTTTGTTGATTCAAATGCATTTCACTCCCGCTTTCCTCGGAAATGAGCCGCGCTTTCTGTTCCATTATAACCCACACAGAAACCGTTTATCGATTTAAATGTTCATTCGATTGCTTGTTTTGCTGTTCGTTCAGTTGCCGCTCCTCCCGTTCGTTCAGCTGTCCGTCATTTTCTTCGGTCGGCTTCGGCGTCGTTTCAAACAAGTCGCTCGGCACTTCCGGCATCACTCGTCCGACGATGTCGGCGATTTCGTTCATGAACGCTTGCACCGGCCTCCCCTCATCGATTTGCCGGCCGATGTTGCGCACGCGGGTGTAAAGATCTGGGTCAGCGACAATAATAGCGTTCGCGCCGTACGGATCTTTTTGCAATGCTTCGGCGACGGAATATTTGATGGTGCCGACGCGTGAGGCATCCATATTGGCGCCGACGTCAATGCCGACGATGGCATATTTGCCGACGACGATCGCGGCGGCATTGTGAACGTTTGGAACACGGTCGGCGATTTCTGCAAGCCGGCGGGCGATCTCTTGCCCGGATTTGTTCTCGACGCGTTCATCGACCGTATTTTTGACACGCACGAGTGAACGATTGGACTCGTTCGCTTCATGATCGTTTCCAAACGTGCAGCCGCTGAAAATCAAAAGGGGAAGGAAGAAAACGGCGAGCCAGCAGTTTCTCTTCATAATGGGCCACCTCGACTTTTTTTCTTTAGTTTGCAAATGTCCTTCTATCTTTATACATGTTTTCATATGTTGTATTACAGCCATTCCCATCCAACGGAAAAACGTGAAAAACTCACATGGGGGGAAGCGGAATTTGGGAAAAAAAATTTACGTGCTCGATACGAACGTGCTGTTGCAAGATCCGTATTCGATTTTCGCGTTTGAGGATAATGAGGTCGTCATTCCAGCGGTCGTGCTTGAGGAAGTGGATTCGAAAAAGCGATATATGGATGAAATTGGTAGGAATGCCCGCCAAGTGTCAAAGCTCATCGACCGTCTGCGCGAAAACGGCAAGCTGCATGAAAAAATTCCGCTTGAAAACGGAGGGGCGCTTCGCATTGAGTTGAACCATCGTTCGTTTCATCAACTGCAAGAAATTTTTGTCGAAAAAACAAATGACAACCGCATTCTGGCGGTGGCGAAAAATTTATCGCTTGAAGAGCAGGCGAAGGAAGATGGACGCTCTGTCATTTTGGTGAGCAAGGATGCGCTCGTGCGCGTCAAAGCGGATGCCATCGGGCTGCAGGCAGAAGACTTTTTAAGCGACCGCGTCGTTGATGTCGACCATATTTACAGCGGATTTTTGGAGCTGTACATAGGAAAGGACCACCTGCAGCGGTTTTACGACAAAGGGGAGCTCGTGCTCGCTGATATCGCCGACCACCCGTTTTATCCGAACCAGTTCATCATTATGAAAGACGCGTTTGGCAGCTCGGCGTCAGCGATTGGCATTGTCGACCAAAACGGCAAAAAAGTGAAAAAGCTCATCTTCCATCACGAACATATATGGGGCATTCGCCCGCGCAACGTGCAGCAGACGATGGCGTTTGAGCTTCTCATGCGCGACGACATTCCGCTTGTGACGCTAATCGGCAAAGCCGGAACGGGCAAGACGTTGCTTGCCCTTGCCGCGGGGTTGATGCAAACGGAAGATTTGCGCACATACAAAAAATTGCTCGTCGCTCGGCCGATTGTGCCGATGGGGAAAGATCTCG
>NZ_LDPD01000013.1:66140-72888 GCF_001026865.1 Geobacillus sp. ZGt-1
AGGAAGAAAAGCTGCGCCCGTGGATGCAGCCGATTTTTGACAACTTGGAATACTTATTCAACACGAAAAAACCGGGGGAGCTCGATGCGATTTTAGCCGGCATGAGCTCGATTGAAGTGGAGGCGCTCACGTACATCCGCGGCCGGAGCCTGCCGGAGCAGTTTATCATCATTGATGAGGCGCAAAATTTAACGAAGCATGAAGTGAAGACGATTTTGACACGCGTTGGGGAGAAAAGTAAAATCATTTTAATGGGCGATCCGGAACAGATCGACCATCCGTATTTGGATGAATATAACAACGGGTTGACGTACGTCGTCGAAAAGTTTAAAGACCAAAAAATCGCCGGCCATATCCGGCTCGTCAAAGGGGAGCGTTCGGCGCTCGCACAGCTTGCCGCTGATTTGCTGTAGCTAGGCGTTCCTCAGAGCATCCGCCGTTAAAGAACGGGTGCCAGGCGCGCGGCCCGACGCCGCGAACGTTTCGAAAGGCGCCCGCCGCCTGGGGCGCTGTGGAAAACATCTGGGGTCAAAGCGCTTAAGGCGGTTGAAGGCGTCAAAAGCTCAAACACCGGGCCGCCCCTTCATGGGGCGCCCGGTCATCGGACGACGAGCCGACGCACATGAGTAATCGGCGCCTCGCGGTTGGAGCCGTCGCCAAAATAAATGTGCACCGGACCGTCGTCGCGCAACGGTTTTCCGTTTTGGGAAAAAGCGAAAATCAGGTCGTACGCCTTTTCCAGAGGGATCACGGTTTCTCCATGTTCCGTCTCAATGACAAGTTCAGACGCGTCTTCATGCGGCTCAGCGTTTCGCAAAAATGGGGCGAACGGCATGCCGAACGAGCCGGTGATGATTTTCTCCTTCAAAAAGCGCCGCTCCGTTTTCAACGTCGGCGGAAAAACCGCGCCCTCTTGAATTTCCCGGTCCCAAAATGCCGACAGCTTTTTGATTTCCTCGTCCTCTTGCTCCGCTTCCGTCGGCTGTGGAGCCGGCTCCGAAAAATACGCATCCATGTCCACTTTCCGGTCGTCGAAAATCCAGACGCCGGGGTCAAGCGTGATCGTAAACTTCACCTTTCCTGTCAGCACAATAATATCGTTCATGAAACACCTCTCCTCTGCATGTTCCCACCGTTTTTAGTATAATAATAATGAAAGAGCTTGTCATGTTCCAGGCCCGGTTGCTGTCAACGGTTTCAACTTGCAAAATGGCTTGTTTCACGTTAAGATGTAAAGAAGGATAGGGGAGAGAACGGAGGGATCGATGTGACGGACGAATCGATGAGCTATCGGGAGAAGGCGTACGCGCTTTTACAAGCGGATGCAGAGAAAATCATCCAACTCATCCGCGTGCAAATGGACCATTTGACGATGCCGCAATGTCCGGTGTATGAAGAAGTGCTTGACACGCAAATGTTCGGGTTGTCACGGGAAATTGATTTTGCGGTGCGCCTCGGGCTTGTGGAGGCGAAAGACGGAAAGGCGCTCCTTGACCGGCTTGAGCGCGAACTTTCCACGTTGCACGAGGCCGTGGCCAAAAAGCGCGTGCGATAAAGGATATATAAAACAACTCAAACGATTGGTTTCCCGTCGTTTGAGTTTTTCTGTTTTTCGGCAGGAAAACAGCGCGCCGCTGCGAATGATTTTAAGTACATACATGTTCACAGGGAAGAGGAACGATGGAACGACAATTATGGAAAAAAGTATTGAAGTGCTATGATTATCCGCTGATCACCGCGGTCATCATGCTGTCGTTGTTCGGATTGATTATGGTGTACAGCTCAAGCATGGTCACCGCTGTCATCCGCTTTGAAGTGCCAAGCGACTATTTTTACGAGCGGCAAAAACTGTGGCTGATTGCCGGATTCATCGCGTTCGCCATCATGATGGCGATTCCGTATAAAGTGTGGCGGGCGGAGCGATGGGTGAAACTCGTCTTTTTTGCTTCTCCATTGATGCTGATCGCCGTCGCTTTTCTCGGCCATACGGCCAACAACGCAACAAGCTGGTTTCGCGTCGGGGCGCTTTCGATCCAACCGGCGGAGCTCGCGAAGCTCGGTCTGATTTTATACTTGGCCGCAGCGTTTGCCAACAAGCGGAAGCGGCTGGCCGAGCCGGCGAAAAGCAATTTGTTCCCCATTTATTATACATTGGTGATTTGTTTCCTGATTGCCATACAGCCTGACTTCGGAACGGCGGCGATCGTGTTTGCCATCGCGATGTGCATCATTGTTTCGTCCGGTTTGCGCCTCGTGTTGCTTCTAAAGCAGCTGCTTTTTTTTACATTGATCGGGACGGTGCTGTCACCGTTTTGGCTCCCGGTTGCCGGCAAAAAAATTTTTTCTCCTGAACGGGTATCGCGTCTTTACAGCTTTTTGGATCCATTTCAATACGCAAACGGCGATGGCTACCAGCTCGTGAATTCGTATTTGGCGATCGGGCTTGGCGGGCTGAAAGGAGTGGGGCTTGGCAAAGGCATTCAAAAATACGGCTACCTGCCAGAGTCGCACACCGATTTTATTATGGCGGTCATCGCCGAAGAGCTCGGATTATTCGGTGTAGCGTTCACGCTTGGGTTATTGGCGTTTATCGTGCTGCGCGGGCTTTGGATTGCCCGCCGCTCCCACGATGCGTTTGGGAGCCTGCTTGCGATCGGCATCTCCGTCATGATCGGCTTTCAAACGTTCATTAACGTTGGTGGGGTCGTTGGCCTTATTCCGATTACAGGGGTGCCGCTGCCGCTCGTCAGCTATGGGGGAACGTCGCTTGTCCTGACCATGGCTTCGCTCGGTCTTTTGGTGAACATTTCGATGTTTGCAAAGTACGAACAACGGTATAAAAAAGCGGAAAAAACGATGGTCAGCAAACAGAAAAGAGGTCTGACTTTTTAGAAAGTGTATTTACAAATCGGCAAAACTTTTATACTTTTATTAAATAAAGGAGGAGGGACAGAATGAGGACAAGACGAATTCGCAAAGTGCTGGCAGCCAACCGGGGAGAGATCGCCATTCGCGTTTTCCGCGCCTGCACGGAGCTTGATATCCGCACCGTGGCGATTTATTCAAAGGAAGACGCCGGATCGTACCACCGCTACAAAGCGGATGAGGCGTATTTAGTCGGGGAAGGGAAAAAGCCGATCGAAGCCTACTTGGACATCGAAGGCATCATTGAGATCGCCAAAGCCCACGATGTCGATGCCATCCACCCGGGTTATGGGTTTTTGTCGGAAAACATTCAATTTGCCAAACGGTGCCGCGAAGAGGGGATTATTTTCATCGGCCCGAACGAAGAACATTTGGATATGTTCGGCGATAAAGTGAAAGCGCGCCATGCGGCCATGAAGGCGGGCATTCCGGTCATCCCGGGCAGCGATGGACCGGTCGGCGGCCTTGAAGACGTCGTCCGTTTTGCTGAGACGCACGGATACCCGATCATCATTAAAGCGGCGCTTGGCGGCGGCGGCCGGGGCATGCGCATCGTCCGCTCGAAGTCGGAAGTGAAGGAAGCGTTTGAGCGGGCTAAGTCGGAAGCGAAAGCGGCGTTTGGCAGCGATGACGTTTATGTTGAAAAGCTGATCGAAAAGCCGAAGCATATTGAAGTGCAAATTTTGGGCGACCACGAAGGAAACATCGTTCACCTTTATGAACGCGACTGCTCGGTGCAGCGCCGCCATCAAAAAGTCGTGGAAGTCGCGCCGAGCGTCTCGTTGTCGGACGAGCTGCGCGAGCGCATTTGCGAGGCGGCGGTCCGGCTCATGAGAAGCGTCGGCTACGTCAACGCTGGCACGGTTGAGTTTCTCGTCTCCGGAGATGAGTTTTATTTCATCGAAGTCAATCCGCGCATTCAAGTTGAGCATACGATCACCGAAATGATCACCGGGATTGACATCGTCCAGTCGCAAATTTTAATCGCCGACGGATTTTCGCTCCACAGCCCGGAAGTCGGCATTCCCAAGCAGGAGGACATCCGCATCAACGGCTACGCCATTCAGTCGCGGGTGACGACGGAAGACCCGCTCAACAACTTTATGCCGGATACGGGAAAAATTATGGCGTACCGTTCCGGCGGCGGTTTTGGCGTGCGCTTGGACGCCGGCAATGGCTTCCAAGGGGCGGTCATTACGCCGTATTACGATTCGCTGCTCGTGAAAGTGTCGACATGGGCGTTGACGTTTGAGCAGGCGGCAAGAAAAATGTTGCGCAACTTGCGCGAATTCCGCATCCGCGGCATTAAAACGAACATCCCGTTTTTGGAAAACGTCGTGCAGCATCCGAAATTTTTGTCAGGGGAATACGATACGTCATTTATCGATACGACGCCGGAATTGTTTGTATTCCCGCGCCGAAAAGACCGCGGGACGAAAATGCTTACGTACATCGGCACCGTGACGGTCAACGGCTTCCCTGGCATCGGCAAAAAGAAAAAGCCGGTGTTTGACAAACCGCGCGTGCCGAAGGTGAGCCAAACGGAACCGATCCCAGCGGGAACGAAGCAAATTTTGGATGAACGCGGACCTGAAGGGCTTGTTCGCTGGATCCAAGAGCAGCCGCGCGTGCTCTTGACCGATACGACGTTCCGTGACGCTCATCAGTCGTTGTTGGCGACCCGCGTCCGCACGATCGACTTGTTGCGGATCGCTGAGCCGACGGCGCGTTTGCTGCCCAACTTATTCTCGCTTGAGATGTGGGGCGGGGCGACGTTTGATGTGGCGTACCGCTTTTTGAAAGAAGATCCGTGGGACCGGCTGCTCAAGCTGCGCGAGCGCATCCCGAACGTGCTGTTCCAGATGCTTCTTCGCTCGGCCAACGCCGTGGGGTATAAAAACTATCCCGACAACGTCATCCGCGAGTTCGTTGAAAAATCGGCGCAAGCCGGCATTGATGTGTTCCGCATTTTCGATAGCCTAAACTGGGTGAAAGGGATGACGGTGGCGATCGATGCCGTCCGGCAAAGCGGCAAAATCGCCGAGGCGGCTATTTGCTATACAGGCGATATTTTGGACCCGAACCGGCCGAAGTATAATTTAGATTATTACAAAGCCTTGGCGAAAGAGCTCGAGCAAGCCGGTGCGCACATTTTAGGCATTAAGGATATGGCCGGCCTGTTGAAGCCGCAGGCGGCGTACGTGCTCATTTCCGCGCTCAAGGAAACGGTCGACATTCCGATCCATTTGCATACGCATGACACGAGCGGCAACGGCATTTATACGTACGCCAAAGCGATCGAAGCCGGCGTCGATATCGTCGATGTCGCCGTCAGCTCGATGGCCGGCTTGACGTCGCAGCCGAGCGCCAATACGCTCTACTATGCCCTTGAAGGAACGGAGCGGGCGCCGGAGGTTGATATTTACGGCCTTGAGCAGTTGGCCCGCTATTGGGAAGACGTGCGCAAATTTTATCAGGAGTTTGAAAGCGGCATGAACGCGCCGCATACGGAAGTATACATGCATGAGATGCCAGGCGGCCAGTACAGCAACCTGCAGCAGCAGGCGAAAGCGGTCGGCCTCGGCGATCGGTGGGATGAAGTGAAAGAAATGTACCGCCGCGTCAACGACTTGTTCGGCGACATCGTCAAAGTGACGCCATCATCGAAAGTTGTCGGCGACATGGCGCTTTACATGGTGCAAAACAACTTGACGGAGCAAGACATTTTTGAACGCGGCGAAACGCTCAATTTCCCAGACTCGGTCGTGGAGTTTTTCGAAGGCTATTTAGGCCAGCCGCACGGCGGGTTCCCGAAAGAGCTGCAGCGCATTATTTTGAAAGGGCGTGAACCGATCACCGTTCGTCCGGGCGAGCTGCTTGAGCCGGTTGATTTCGAGCAAATCAAGCGGGAGCTGTATGACAAGCTCGGCCGCGAAGTGACCGACTTTGACGCCATTGCCTATGCGCTTTATCCGAAAGTGTTTTTGGAATATGCCGAAACGGTCGAAAAATACGGCGATATTTCAGTGCTCGATACACCGACGTTCCTGTACGGCATGCGCCTCGGCGAAGAGATCGAAGTGGAGATTGAGCGCGGGAAAACGCTCATCGTCAAACTCGTCTCCATCGGCCAGCCGCAGGCGGACGGCACGCGCGTCGTTTACTTCGAGCTGAACGGCCAGCCGCGCGAAGTCATCATCCGCGATGAAAGCATCAAAGCCGCTGTCGCTGAGCGCATCAAGGCCGATCGGACGAATCCGAACCACATTGCCGCCACGATGCCGGGCACGGTTGTGAAAGTGCTCGTGGAGAAAGGGGAAAAAGTTGACAAAGGCGACCATTTGATGGTTACGGAAGCGATGAAGATGGAAACGACGGTGCAGGCGCCGTTTGCCGGCATTGTCAAAGATATTTACGTCAAAAGCGGCGATGCCATTCAAGCGGGGGATTTGCTAATTGAGCTGTCCAAATGAAACTGTCCATCGCGCGCAAAAAGAGGGTGTCCCAAAAGGATCGGGATACCCTCTTTCGTTGCTCTATATACGTGCTGACTGCTTCTGCTGCACGATAGGTTGTGCCTATCTTGAAGACAGACAACCTTTTGGGTCAGCCCCTTTTGGTTTGCTGACCGACGAACGTCATTTCAACGTCGCCGGCGCCGCTTCCCCAGCTGAATGGTCGGCGGCTTTTACCGGCGCGCGGCGGGTGCGGAGCGCCAAAAGCAATAAATAGCTGAGCACACCGAACAGGCAGGAAATGAAAAAGGCATGCGCCAAGGCAATGTATAAATTCAGCTGCGTAAAAACGACAAGCGCTCCAGTCG